>JBDLWD010000214.1:0-4347 GCA_039804465.1 Verrucomicrobiota bacterium
CATCCAAGCAAATCTCGCGCAAGTTTCACGGTATCCCGGCTCGCCCACGCTTTGGCTTTCACCACGCTGCTCATTTCACCAGTTTCCCTGGCCCTTCACGGAATTGAACGCAACCCAGACCACCAACCCCGGCCCGCACGGCGCCTCGCCCGAGGCGACTGGCCTCGCGCCTGGACATGAGGCCGCGCGCCGTAAGCAGGACCTGGCCTCGAGCTTCCGGCTTTGCACGGTGGAGGGCCTGGTCTCGATGCCGATCGTGCTCATGACGCTGCCGGCCAACGTGGTGCTGGCGGCCCTGTTCACCAAGGCGCTCCACCTGCCGAACCAGACCATCGGCTTCATCAGCGCGCTGCCCTTCGTGTGCAACTTTCTCCAGGTAGGGCTGTCGCCCCTGCTCGCCCGCTGGTTCCCGGCCAAGGCGATCACCGTGACCGGCGCGAGCCTGCACACCCTGTCATGGGTGGCCTTCTGCATCATGCTGGGCCTCCTGCCCGAGGACGACCCGGCGCGCGCGGGCCTGTGGATCGGGACTTGGTTCTTCGTGTCGAGTTTCTGCGCGTCCATCACCGGCGTCTCGTGGAACGCCTGGGTGCAGGAGTGGGTTCCGGCCCGGCTGCGCGGGAAATACTTCGGCCGGCGCAACCGCCTGCTACAGCTTTCCAACATCACCTTTTTGCTGCTCGCGGGGTGGATGCTGGCCGAGTGGAGCTACTCGCGGACTGCATTCCAGCTCCTGATCGCCTTCGCTGTTTTGCTGCGCCTGCTCTCCATCCTGTGGCAACTGCGCATGCCCACCGAGGCGAGCGATCGGCCGCCGGCGCGCAACGCGACGCTCTCGGCCCAGTTCCTCACCGTGCGCCAGTCGAAGCCCTTTCTACGCTTCATCGCCTTCGGCGCGGTGTGGTCGTTCGGAGCGAATATCTTCGGGCCTTTCTACCACGTTTTCATGTTCGAGGAGCTCAGGCTGTCCGCGCTCCAGGTCGGCACGCTCTCGGTCTGCGGCGCGGTGGGCGCGGCGCTCTCCATGCCGGCGTGGGGAGCCCTGCTCGGCCGCTACGGCAACAAGGGCGTGATGGTGGTCTCGCTGCTGCTCTGGCAGGGGCATAATTTCCTGTGGTGCTTCCTCACCCCCGAAACCGCCTGGTGGCTCTACGCAATGTGGTTTTGGGGCGGCCTCACCAACGCCGGCTTCTTCCTCGGCCAATTCACGCTCATGTTGAAACTGCTGCCCGTGCCGGCCCGAAACCTTGCCCTCGGCATGAACCTGGCCATCACCTCGCTCTTCGCGGCCATCGCGCCCGCGATCGGCGGTATGCTGCTGGAATTTTTCCTCGCCCGGCACCCGGCGCTCCCGGTCTACCACGCGGCGTTCCTCGCTCAGCCGCTGCTGGGTTTCGTATCCGCCTGGCTCTTGCTGCGCATCCGCGAGCCCTCGGCCTCGTCGCTCACCCACGTGGTCGGCGCGATGAGCAACGTGCGCACACTGGCCAGCCTTTCGGGACTCTCCTTCCTCTCACAATATCTGTTCTACCGCCGTCCCCAGCCGGAAACGCCGCGCCACAAATGAACCGACGCCGCGCCGGGCCCCACTTACGGGCGTGACGCCGGACCGTTTATCCGCGTATTCAGACCTGCTTCAGATGAAAACCATCGCCATCCTCAACGGCCCCAACCTCGACCGTCTCGGCAAGCGTGAACCGCACATCTACGGCCCGGCCACGCTGGCCGATCTGGAGGCCCAGTTGCGCGCCGAATTCGGCGCCACGGCCCGGCTGGAATTTTTCCAAAGCAACCACGAGGGCGCCCTGGTGGACAAAATCTCCGCGCTGGCCGAAGCCGGCGTCGACGGCGTGGTCATAAACGGCGCCGCCTTCACCCACACCAGCGTGGCCCTGCGCGACGCCCTGGCCGGCAGCGGCCTGCGCGCTGTAGAAGTGCACATCTCCAATATCTACAAGCGCGAAGAATTTCGCCACAAATCCCTGACCGCCCCGGTCTGCATCGCGGTCATCACCGGCCTGGGCCTGGAAGGCTACTTCGCCGCGGTGCGCTACCTGCTCAAGTAGGCGCATATGCGAAAGGCGCGAAGATGCGCGCTTGAAAATTCGCTAGCCCCGCATTCATCGCGTCACGCGTCGGTCTTTGTCGTGACGCAGGGAACTTTTTTTCCCGAAACGGTTCCCATCCGATCTTTTCCCCCATCTCGCTTCCCCCGAACCCTCCCATGATCGAAGTCAAAGGTCTGGTTAAAACGTATGGCACCAAGCGCGCCGTGGACGGTGTAAGTTTCACCGTTCGTCCCGGCGACATCCTCGGCTTCCTCGGCCCCAACGGCGCCGGCAAGTCGACCACCATGAAAATGATCACGGGCTTCATCCGTCCCGACGCTGGCACCGCCACCGTCGCCGGCATCGATGTCGCCCAAGACCCCGTGGCCGTTAAGGCCAAGATCGGCTACCTGCCCGAAAGCGCCCCAGCCTACGGCGAGATGACCGTGGTGGAGTTTCTTCGCTTCATCGCCGAGGTGCGCGGCTTTCGCGCGAAGGCCGCCCGCGAGGAGCGCGTGGAGCGCGCCATCGCCCGCACCCACCTCGACCCGGTGCGCCGCCAGACCATCGAAACCCTCTCCAAGGGCTACAAGCAGCGCGTCGGCTTCGCCCAGGCCCTCCTCCACGAACCGCCCTGCCTGGTGCTCGACGAACCCACCGACGGTCTCGACCCCAACCAAAAGAACGAGGTCCGTTCCCTGATCAAAACCATGGCGCAGGACCGGGCCGTCATCCTTTCCACCCACATTCTAGAGGAGGTGGAGGCTATCTGCACGCGCATCATCCTCATCTCTCAAGGCAAGGTCGTGGTCGACGAGACCCCGGCCGCCTTCCGCGCCCGCAAACCCGGCGCCCGCCTCGACGAGATTTTCCGCAGTCTCACCAAGGGCGACATCTGATCCTCCCGCGCCCCGCTCCACCGCCCCCTTCCCCCCACTGCCTTCCCGGCTACCTGCCTCCATCTCCCTGCTCCCATGTCGTCCCAGATCACTCCCGTTTTTAAACGCGAATTTCTCGGCTACTTCCGCTCTCCCGTCGCCTACGTCTTCCTGATCGTTTTCCTCGTGGCCTCGGTCGGTCTCGCCTTCTTCATCGGCGGCTTTTTCCGCGGCAACCAGGCCTCGCTCGAGAGCTTCTTCGTTTTCCACCCCTGGCTCTACCTCTTCCTGATACCCGCCGCCGCCATGCGCCTTTGGGCCGAGGAAAAACGCGGCGGCACGGTCGAGCTTCTCTTCACGCTTCCGCTCACCACCCGCGACGCGGTGCTGGGCAAGTTTTTCGCCGCGTGGCTGTTTCTCGTGCTCGGTCTCGCCCTCACCGTCCCCATGGCCGCCACCGTCGGCTGGCTCGGTGATCCCGACTGGGGCGTGATCGTCTCCGGCTATCTCGGCAGCGCACTGCTCGCCGGAGCCAGCCTGGCCGTGTGCATCCTGCTCTCGGCGCTCACCAAGAACCAGGTCATCGCCTTCGTGCTCGGCGTTCTCGCCCTGCTCGTCCTCGTTTTCCTCGGCTGGAGCGTCTTCAACCAACTGCTCGCCTCATTCCTCCCCGTAGCCGCGGTCGATTTCATCGCCAACCTCGGCTTCATCCCGCACTTCGACGCACTGGCCAAGGGCATCATCGATCCCCGCGATCTGGCCTACTTCGGCTCGGTCATCGCCCTCGCCCTGGCGCTAAACATCGCCGCGCTCGAACGCTAAACCCCGCCCCTTCTCACCCTCTTTTTCGGAAATCCTTTCCACGCCCATGAAACCCGGCCTCGTAAAAACCCTCGCCGTCGTTCTCCTCGCCGCCGTCCTGCTTTTGGTCAACTTCCTCGCCGCACGCCTCCCCGTCCGGGGCGATCTCACCGCCGGCCAGATCTACACGCTCTCGGATGGCACCCGCTCCCTGCTCGGCAAGCTGGAGGAGCCGGTCACCCTCCAGCTCTACGCCAGCCGCGGCACCGCCGGCCTGCCTACCCAATACAAGAACTTCTCCGACCGCGTGGAGGAGATGCTCCGCGCCTACGTGCGCGCCTCCGGCGGCAAGCTCAAGCTTGAGGTCATCGCCCCCGCGCCCGACACCACCGAGGAGGAAAAGGCCCAGGCCGCCGGCCTCCAGGCCCAGCAGGTGCCCGGATCGGGCGAACCTTTCTACCTCGGCCTCGTGGCCGTGCAGGCCGAGCAGCAAAAGGCGATCCCCGCCTTCAGCCCGCAGCGCGAGGAACTGCTCGAATACGACGTATCCGCCCTCATCCACTCCGTTCAGCAAGTATCCAAGCCCCGCCTGGGCATCCTGACCAAGCTCCCCCTCGCCG
>JBDLWD010000215.1:0-2556 GCA_039804465.1 Verrucomicrobiota bacterium
TGCCACGCCTACCTCACCCTCCGCGAGGACTTCCGCGAACACGTCCGCCTCGCGCAAAGGGAGATCGGCTTCGGCGGCATCCGCTTCCACGGCATTTTCACCGAATACGTCGGCATCGTGCACGGCGGCGAGGAGGCCGACGGCGGCCCGCGCCTGAATTTTCAAAACGCGACCAAGATCTACGAGTTCTTCGTCGCGCAGGGCATGAAACCCTTCGTCGAGCTCGGCTTCATGCCGGTGCGCCTCGCGAGCGGCCCGCAGACCATCTTCGACTACCGCGGCAACATCACCCCGCCCAAGGACTGGGCGCAGTGGACGCGGCTCGTGCGCCGCTTCGTCCAGCACCTCGCCGACCACTTCGGCTTGGAGGAAGTCCGCACCTGGCACTTCGAGGTCTGGAACGAGCCCGATCTGCACAACACTTTCTGGACCGGCACTAAGCAGGACTACTTCAAGCTCTACGCCGAGACCGTGCGCGCGGTGAAAAGCGTCGACGATCGCCTGCGCGTCGGCGGCCCCGCCACCTCCAAGACCATGTGGGTGCCGGACCTCCTCGCCTTCTGCGCCGAGCAGCGCGTGCCGCTCGATTTCATCTCCACCCACCACTACGCGGTCGACGCCGACCTCGTGCTCGGCGAGCCGAACGGCCCGATGTATTACCGCGGCCCCTCCGGGCTCGCGAAAGAGGTCGCCCGCGTGCGCTCGGAGATCGCCGCGTCCGCCTTCCCCAAGGCCGAGTTGCACTTCACCGAGTGGAACTGCTCGCCCGCCCACGAGGACGTTTTCGGCAAGGATACCGCCTTCACCGCCGCCTTCGCCCTGCAAACGCTCAAGGAAGTCTCCGGCCTCTGCGACTCCTACATGTGGTGGACGGTGAGCGACGTTTTTGAGGAAAGCGGCCTCAGCCTCCTCCCCTTCACCGGCAAATACGGCCTCGTGAACCAGCACGGCATCCCCAAGCCCAGCTTCCACGCCTTCCGCTGGCTCTCGCGCATGTTCGACGACGAGCTTCCGCTCGCCCACCCCTCCGCGCGCGCCTCGCGCTCGGCCGAGGGCGAGGTCCGTCTGCTGACCTGGAACCTGCCCGAGGTCTTCGAGACCGATCTGGGCGGCGGCGAATGGAAAATCTGCGCCGAGCCCTCCCGTTTTTCCGCCGTGCTGCGCGGCCTGGGCGGTCGCCGACGCCTTCGCGTGTGGACCGTGGACAACACCCGCGGCAACGCCCTCCACGCCTGGCGCGAGATGGGCGCGCCCGATTACCCGAAAGCGAACCAACTCTCCGCCCTGCGCGCCGCCTCCGAGCCGGTCCTGCTGCGCGACGAGATAGTGGAGGTTTCGGACGGCCTCGCGCTCGACCTGCCTTTGCCGCCCTGCGCGGTCGTATACGCGGAACTGTCCAACGCCTGAACACTCGCGGCGCCACCGCCGCTCCCGGCTCAGACCAGGAGCAGAAACTAACCAGGTTTCACCGCGAATTCCGCGGATGATCGCAGATTCCGGTTTCTATCCGCGCCCATCCGCGCCATCTGCGGTTAAAAAAATCGGCGCCCAAGATTCCCACTCCGCCGGCATCGCCGATGCCTTTCCATCAGTGACCATCGGTAGTTAAAATCTGAATGCATTCAGCCGGTGGCATCAGGCCTCCGCCTTCAGTCGTTCCGCCACTCAGCTGCTCCGTCGCTCCGCCCCCCGTCGCTCCGTTCTGCCCGCCAGCTGCATCGTTCTACCCGGCCCCTCGCCAAAGTGGGCGATGACCCGGTTCCGGGTCGCCCGTTCGGTTTGGCCACGAGTGCCCCTGGTGAATTACATTTCCCAAAGTTTGGCCAACGGCACGGCTAGAAGCCTAGGATCGCCTAGCGTGAAGGTGTTGGTCCCGGCATGAAATAAAATGCCTCCGGCAAAATCATCGCCGCACTGGGCCGCGAGGCGGCGCAATCCGGCCGCGTCGGCGAGTGCAGGGGTGGCGGTGGCTTTTACCTCAACGCCCCAGGTTTTCGCGCCGCTGGTTAGCACAACATCCACCTCGACCTGGTCTTTGTCGCGGTAGTGCCAGAAGCGCAGGTCGGGCTCGGTCCAGCCGGCCTGGGCGATGAGTTCTTGCAGCACATAAGATTCCAACAAATGCCCGAAGCGATCTCTCCGGGAGGGCCAGTCTTCGATGGTGAGCGACGCCAGCGTGGAGGCCAGACCGGTGTCGATAAAATGGACCTTGGGAGTCTTGATGAGGCGTTTGGACTCATGACGGTGCCAAGGCTGGAGCCGGCGCACCAGGTAGAGGCGCTCACAGGCGGTGAGGTGGTGCTCCACCGTGTCGCGGCGTAGGTCTAGTTCATTGCCGAGGGTGGTGAGGTTGAGGAGTTCGCCGGTGCGCAGGGCAAGCAGGGTGAGCAGGCGCGAAAGGTCGCGTGGCTCCTTCACCCGGGCTACGTCCTGCACGTCGCGCTCTATCAGGGCCCGAAGATAGTCACGATGCCAGGTCCGCGCCCGCGCCGGAGTGCGCAAACGCGGCTCGGGAAAACCTCCGCCCACGATTCGCGCCGCCAAAGCCGCCGGATC
>JBDLWD010000216.1:0-3366 GCA_039804465.1 Verrucomicrobiota bacterium
GAACGGGGCGGAGAGGCGCTGGAGCAGGCGCGCCAGCGCAGCCTGCAGATCCTTCATCTGGACCGGGAGAACGAGCAGCTTCTTCTACGCTGCAGCCTCGGACCGGCGCGGCCCTCGGCGCCCCCTCCGGCCAGCCCGGGCGCGGCGCTGAAGGCCTACGGACGCAAGCCCTGAGCCGGGAACGCCGCCGCGCCGCAACCGCTCACCCGGCGGACCCGGTGAGGATGGCGTGCAGACGGGTTGCGAGATCCAGATGGGAAAATGGCTTGGCCAGAAACATCACGCCCGGCTGGGCGATAGCCTCGCGCGTGGCCTCGTCGTCCACGTAGCCCGACATGTAGAGCACGGGCAGATTGGCCCGGATCGCGCGCAGTCGCCGGGAGAGCGCGTGCCCGCTAACTCCGGGCATCACGATGTCGGTCAGCAGCAGGTCGACCGATCCGAGACCGCCGTCCTCCGCCCAGGCGAGGGCTTCGTTGCAATCGCCAAAGGCGACGACCTTGTGGCCGAGGGACTCGGCGATGAGCAGGGTGGCGGCGCGCACGAGATCGTCGTCCTCGACCAATAGGATGGTGCGGGGAGGCAGCGGGGAGGCCGCGGTCTCCTCCTGCTCGATACGCACGGCGGGAGGGCAGGCGATCTCGGGCAGGTCGAGGTGAAACGTCGCGCCGTGGCCGGGCTCGCTATCGAACGTGAGGTCTCCGCCGAACTCGCGCGCGATGGAACGCGAGGCCGCGAGCCCGAGCCCGGTGCCGCGTCCACGCGGTTTGGTGGTAAAGAAAGGCTGGAAAAGGCGGGCCCGCACCTCGGGCGGGATGCCGTGTCCGGTGTCCGCCACCGAGAGGCGAACCTGCGGTGTGCCGGCGGCCGAAAGAGGGCCCTGCCCCACGCGCACGCGCAAGACACCCTCGACGAGCATGGCGTCGCGCGCGTTCAGGCACAGGTTGAACAAAATCTGTTCGATCTGCTTGGGATCGGCGTCGCACCACGCGGAGTCGAGCGCCGGATCGAAGTCGATGCGGACATGTTCGCTGAGCAGCGAGCGGATGAAGCCCCGCAGGTTGTCCACCAGGGAGACGAGATCGACGGGCTCCGGCTGCACGACCTCATGGCGGCTGAAGGCCAGAAGTTGGCGCACCAGATGGCTGGCGCGGTTGGAGGCGTGCAAGATGTCGTCCACCCGGGCGCGCTGCGTCTCGTCGGGCACGTCCTCGCGCAATAATTCGGCGAAACAGCGTATGGCGGTCAGCAGGTTGTTGAAATCGTGGGCAACCCCGCCGGCCAGCAGGCCGACCGACTCCATCTTTTGCACCTGGAGCGCGCGCTCGTTGCCTTCTCTAAGCTTGCGCTCGGCGCGTTCACGAGCCTGGGCGACGGCGAAAATGGCGGCGAGATCCCGGGCGTAGGACACAGATGGCGAGGGATCGGGCCGCTGGCGGGCGAGGCCCACGAACCAGCCGAAGGCGCGCTCCTGGGGATCGACCGGGACGGCCAGACCGTAGGCCCAGCCGCCGGCCGCGAGCCATTGGCCGGGAACAGGAAACTCGTCGTGATTTTCGGGGAATTGTGAGGCGGGGCATTCGCCGGGGGGCGGCGCGAACGGGGGCGCGGGAGGGGTGGCGATGCCGTGCGCGGCGACGACGACGTGACCCTCGCCGCCCTCGGAAGGGCGAAGCAGCAAACCGGCCGGGAGGTGCAGATGATCGCAAAACAACCGCAGCGCCTCCGCGGCGACCACGGCCGGTTCATGCGGCTCGAGAATGAAACGACCGAAGCAAGCCAGCGCGGTTTGACGCGTTTCGACGAGGGAAAGCCTTTGCTCATGGCGCTTCTGCTCGTGGATATCGACCGCGCTGCCGATGAAGCCGAGCGCATCGCCCTTCGCGTCGCGCCAGTGGCGGATGCGCTGAAGCACCCAGCGGTAGGATCCGTCGGAACGCCGGAGCCGAAATTCGAACGCGGTGGAATCACCAAGCCGGCCGGCTCCGGCGCCGCCCAAACGCTCGCGGTCCTCGGGATGCACCAACTCCTCCATGCGCAGGACAGACTCCTCGCCCGGGCAAACACCGGTCGCCTTGCGCCACGCTTCGTTCGCGTAAAGCAACCGGCCGCGGGCGTCGGCGAGCCAAGCCATGGCGGGCAGGGAATCCAAAAACCAACACCAGACCGGATCCCAGGCGGGTTCAGCGGCCTGTGCGGCGGATGGAGTTACCAGATGACGCAGGAAATAGGGCATGGCGGCGGCGCCGAAACCCAAACGCAAAGCGCCCCCGGCCGCCAGCGTGTTCGCCGGCCGCCGGGGGCGCTGGTATGCGGAGAGACGACGGCGATCAGGCTTGGAAGCCGCCCGGAGCGGAGGCCTTGGCGCGGGGCTTGGCCTCGCTCCCGGCCGCCTTTGCCGCCGCGGCGGCGGCAAGCTGGCCGCGGGCACCCGAAACGATGGTGATAAGGCGCGAGACGGCGGCCTTCAGCTCAACGGACTGGGCGCTCAGCTCCTCGGAGGCGGAGGCTGACTCCTCGGCGGCGGCGGCGTTGGCCTGGGTGACGCCATCGAGCTGGCGCACCGCATCGTTCACCTGGGATATGCCCTGGCTCTGCTCGTTGGAGCCGCCGGCGATCTCGCGCACCAGATCGTTCATCTGGCGGGCCTTGCCGGCGATCTCGTCGAGGCTGGCGGAGACGCG
Source organism: Verrucomicrobiota bacterium (assembly GCA_039804465.1). Lineage (GTDB taxonomy): Bacteria > Verrucomicrobiota > Verrucomicrobiia > Opitutales > Opitutaceae > IMCC26134_A. Next base: position 2,685 of record JBDLWD010000216.1, read on the forward strand.
AGTGCTGACGCGCACGCCGTGCTCGCTCTTGTTGATGGAGTCGGTGATGCGATCGGCGGTCTCCTTGGCGGCGACGGCGGAGCGCTGGGCGAGGGAGCGAACCTCGTCGGCCACCACGGCGAAGCCGGCTCCGGCCTCGCCGGCGCGGGCGGCCTCCACGGCGGCGTTCAGGGCGAGGATGTTCGTCTGGAACGCGATCTCGTCGATGGTCTTGATGATCTTAGAAATGTTGTCCGAGGCGGCCTTGATCTCGGCCATGGCGCGAACCATCTCGGCCATGTCGCCGGTGCCGCGGTCGGCGGCGGCGCGGGTATCGGCGGCGAGGGCCTCGGCCTGGCCAGCGTGCTCGGCGTTGCGCTTGGTCATGCTGGAGATCTCCTCCAGCGTGGCGCTGGTCTCCTCCAAGGAGGCGGCCTGCTCGCTGGCGCCCTCGGCGAGGCGCTGGGAGGCGGTGGAAATCTCACGGGAGGCCGCCTCCTCCTGCTCGCTGGCGGCGTCGATCACGGTGATCGACTCCTCAAGCGGGCGGACGATGGAGCGGCGGGCGAAGAACATGGAGCCGAGGCCGATCACGAGGGTGAGCGGGGCGATCCAGATGATGGTGCTGCCCATGCCGGCGCGGGCGACTTGATCTACGCGGTCGAGGCTGGATTCGAGCACGAAGGCGCCGTGCACCTCGCCC
>JBDLWD010000217.1:0-4673 GCA_039804465.1 Verrucomicrobiota bacterium
GGTCGCCGACAACGGCAACAAGTCGCAAGTTCACTGGGACTTGGTCTGCATCCAGCGCCCCGAATACGGCGGCGGTGAAATCTATTTTGACGATAAACTCATCCGCAAAGACGGCCTCTTCGTCCCGAAATCGCTTCACAAGCTCAACCCCGACTACTTGCTCGGGACAAAGTGATTTTTGCGCGCGGAATAAACGGAAAACACCCAAGGAAGGCCTTCCCTTTTCCGTTTCGTCCGTGTGTTCCGTGGAAATGACCCTCGATAGCTTCATCCAAGCCCTGCCGAAGACCGAGACGCACCTCCACATCGAGGGCGCGCTGCCCTACGAGTTGCTGCACGCTTGGAAACCCGACGTCTATCCGCCGACACTTTTCACCCACGCCCCGGATCATCGGTTTGAAAGTTTCCCCGGTTTCGACGAGGTGCTGCTCGGTCATGCGCTTCCGTGGTTCGTCTCGGCCGAGCGCTATCACGAGGCGGCCACGGCCATCTTCGCGCGCCATGTGGCGCAAAACGTGCGCTACGTGGAGACGTCTTTCCACCTGCCCGTCACCCAGTTTATCGGCGTGCCCGGACGCGAGATCATCGCCGCGATCCGCGCCGCCGCGCCCGCCGGGCTGGAGGTGCGGATTTTCGCTGGCATGCTGCGCTCCGACTACGCCGGCCCCATGCAAGCGGTGATCGACGACTTGGAAAACTGGGATGAGCTCGACGGCGTCGATCTGCACGGCCACGAGGTCGCCGCGACCGAGGCCTGGACCGCGCCGCGCTGGTCCCGACTGCGCGAGGCGGGCAAGATCACCAAATGCCACGCCGGAGAATTCGACGGCGCTCATCGCGTGCGCGAGGCGATCGATCATCTCGGTGTCACCCGCGTGCAGCACGGCGTGCGCGCCATCGAGGATCCGGACGTGGTCGCGCTGGCCGTTGCTCGCGCGGCGACCTTCGACATCTGCCCGATCAGCAACGTCAGGCTTGGCGTGGTCCCGTCCATGGCCGCGCACCCGCTGCGCGCCCTGCTCGCGGCCGGGGTGAATTGCACGGTCAGCACCGACGACCCCCTCGTCTTCGGCAATTCCCTTGCCGACGAATACCGCGTCCTCGCGATCGAGGCCGGGTTCACCCGCGCCGAGCTCGCCCGCGTCGCGGCCAACGGCTGGAAGGTGGCCTCCGTGGACGAGGCATCCCGTCGGTCCGCCCTGGGCGAGATAGCTCGTCTAGGCGTTTGACCTCGGCCCAAAGCGCCGCGAGCGTCTCGGCACCGCACCGCTGATGCCCGCGCCCAAGCTCATCGTCACCGTCTGCACCGCCAACATCTGCCGCAGCCCGATGGCCGAGGCGCTTTTGCGCCATGCGCTGGCGGCCGAGCCGGAGCCGCTCCGCTCCTGCAAGGTCGTGTCCGCCGGGGTGGCCGCGCGCGGCGGGGAAAAGGTGTCGCCCAACTCGGTCGACGCGCTCGCCAAGGTCGGTCTGCGCATCTCCGACCATCGCAGCCAGCCGCTCACGCCCCAGCTCGCGGCCAAGGCCGACATCATCCTTTGCATGACGGAGAGCCACCGCGCCGTCATCGGCCTCTCCCTCGATCCCGTTCCGAAAAACATCCATCTCTGGCGCGAGTTCATGCCCAAGGGTTCCAGCCGCGAGATCGGCGATCCCTTTGGCGGTCCGCTGGCGGAATACGAGGCCTGCCGAGACGAGCTCGTGGAGGCCATCCCGGCCATCCTCGACTATCTGCGCTCTCTTTGACCGGGCGCTTTCCCGAGGCGCCGATCCGGGGCATTTGGGATTTGTCGCGCCGAGGATGCGGCTTTGTGCTCAAGCCATGAACAGCATGACCGGCTACGGCCGCGCCTCCGGTTCCGCGGGCGCGCAATCATTCTCGGTGCAGGTGAGCTCGGTGAACCGCAAGGCGCTCGAGGTCAAGGTGGCCCAGCCGCCCGCTTGGGACGAGTTGGAGCCAGCCATCGTGGATGCGGTGAAAAAGGTCGCCCTGCGCGGCACGGTGCAGGTCCGTGTGGAGCTCGATTCCGGCGCCTCCGGCGGCGCGGCGGCGGATTTCGACGAGGTAGCGGCGGGCGTGTGGCTGGACCGTCTCGCCGCTTTCGCGGCGAAGCGCGACGTGATCTTCAGTCCCACGACCGACGCCCTGGTGCAGTCGGCCATGCAGTTTCGCCGCAAGGCGGAGCCGCCCGCGCTTGAGACCGCGCGCCCCGCCGTGCTCGCCACGCTGGAGCAGGCCCTGCTCGGTTTCGTCGCGATGCGCGCCGCCGAGGGAGAGGCGCTGCGCCGCGATCTTGAGGCAAGGCTGGCGCTTTTGCTTGAGCATATCGACGCAATCGCGGCCCGCGCCCCGCAGGTCGTGGCCTCCGCGCGCGAGGCGCTGCTTCGCCGTCTGCGCGAGGCCGGGCTCGACCTGCGCGTGGACGACGAACGCGTGCTGAAGGAGGTCGCGCTTTTCGCCGATCGCTGCGACATCGCGGAAGAGCTCACGCGTTTCCGCAGCCACCACGCCCAGTTGAAAAAACTCTTCGCGGGCGGCGGCGAGATCGGGCGCAAGGCCGAGTTTATCCTCCAGGAGATGGGCCGCGAGGTGAACACTACCGGCGCCAAGGCGAACGACTACGAGATCGCGCGCCGCGTCATCGAGCTGAAGAACGAGCTCGAGCGCATCAAGGAGCAGATCGCCAACGTGGAGTGAGGCCCGCGCGCCGCGGCCGTTCTGCCGCCTACACGTCGCGCACGCAGCGGAAACCGAGGTTTGTCGTGGCGCTGTCCGGCGTGTTGGCGGAGCGCGCGTCCACCCGGTAGCGATTGCAGTAGCTTGCGTGGCACAGGTAGCTGCCCCCGCGCATGGAGCGCCGCGTTTCGGCTGAAGTGGTGGTCGCGGCCGGACCGGCGGGATCGATGCGGAGCACCGGCGGACGTGGATACGCGGCGGTTGAAAACGCGTCCCAACACCATTCCCAGACGTTGCCCGTCATCTGGTAGAGCCCGTGCCCATTGGCGCGATAGCTTTTGGCGGGGGCGGGGCCGAAGTGGCCGTCGGCGCAGGTGTTTTTCGAAGGGAATACCCCCTGCCAGACGTTCATGCGGTGCTTACCTTCGGGCTCGAGCTCGTCCCCCCAGGGGTAACGTTTTTGGACCAGGCCACCTCGGGCGGCGTATTCCCATTCGGCCTCGGTGGGCAGGCGTTTGCCGGCCCAGGCGCAGTAGGCCATCGCGTCGTTCCACGAGACATGGACCACGGGGTGCGACCACCGGTTTTTGATGTTCGACCCCGGTCCCTCCGGCCTACGCCAGCATGCGCCGTCTACACGGGACCACCATTCGCTGCCCAGCACGCGGACACGTTCGGTGCGCGCCTGCTCGGCGGGCGTCAGGTGCCCGAAAAAAACGAAGGACCAGCCGAAGCGCTCGCTCTCGGTGCGATAGCCGGTGGCGTTCACGAAAGCGTTGAAGGCCTCGTTGGTCACGGTGGTGGCGTCGATCCAGATGGGGCTCACCCTCACCGGATGGGCCGGGCCTTCGCCATCGTCGTGGAAACCGTAGTCGCCGTCCGTGCCCATGACGAATTCGCCGCCCTCGAGGCGCACCATGCCCGAGGTGTCGCCGGTGCGGACGCGGGTAAACACAGGTGCCTTGCCGTGGTCCGATGGGTTGGGGCAAGGCATACTGTCATCGGGTTGCCGGGCGGGGGAGCAGCAGCTTTCCATAGGCGCGATGCGGCACTGTTTTCCGCGCTCGCCGTGGAGGCAAGGCCGCGCGATGCATGAGGCCATGGCCAGAGTGGCGCGGCGGCTAAGAACCCTATGCTTGGCGGCGATTGTTTTCGCCGTCGGGATGGTCGTGCGCGCGAACATAAATCCAGTCGCGCTAAGCGGCGAGATGGCGGGGCAGTTGCGAAGCGACGCTTTGCCCGACTTGGGGCTTGGGTGGAAGATCACTTCGACGGTCGACGGATTTTCCATCAGTGCCCTGCGTCCTGGCGCCGAAATCGAGGTGGCTTTGCGGCCCGGACAGGCTGGGGCGTGGCGTTGGCGGGTAAGCCGCGGCTCGCTCGACGTTGCCGAACTCTGGCCGCTGGCGCGAGCACGGCTGGGCGCGGCGGCGGAGGGATGGTCCGCCAGCGGCCGGATGGAGCTGGCAGGCGAGGGCGAGTGGTCGTCGTCGGCCGGCATGAGGGGCGAACTGCGAGTGGCTCTGCGCGAAGGCTGGGCCCGGTCCGAAGCCTTGCAAGTGGAGGCGAGCGCCGTGGAGTTTGATCTGCGCACGAGCGAGCCGGGATTAATCGCGCTGCCGGCGGGACAGATATTGAGGTTGGGGCGCGTTTCCGCAGGCGGGGTGGAAGCGAAAAACGTGCGCGTGGAGTTTGGCGTCACCGAGGCGCGGCGCGTTGAGGTGGCAGGCGCGGAGGCGGAGGTTTTGGGCGGACGGGTGCGGTTGCGGCCCTTCGCATTCTCTCCCGCCGCACCGGCGGTGTCGGCTGCGGCCGAGGTGGCGGGAGTGTCGCTGGCGGAGGTGGCCAAGCTCCTGCCTTGGGCGGTGTCGGCGGCGGAGGGCCGCTTGCGCGGCCGGGTGCGTCTGGACTGGGATGCGTCGCGTGGTTTCAGGATCGCGGACGGAGGGCTTTCGATCGCCCGCGCGGACGGCGCGGAGCTGCGCCTCGCCCCGGC
>JBDLWD010000218.1:0-4740 GCA_039804465.1 Verrucomicrobiota bacterium
CGCGCAACGAGTTTCACTGGCGTTGGAGCATCGTGGGCGTCTCGTTTGCCCTGCTGGCGGCGGACTTCCTCTACTTCGACGCGCTGCGCGAGCCGGAGGCGCTGGTGTCGCTGGTGTCGAGCCTGCGGCGCGGCAGCACTCTGGTGGCCTTCGCGGGCGGCCTGTGGTTTTTCGCGGAGAAAAACGGGCTGCAGAAATTGCCCGCCGTGCTGGGCATCGTGGCGGGCATGGTGCTGACCATCCTCGGCTGACGGGGCGAGAGGGGCGAGGGCCGGGGCTACTTGCCCTCGCGGGCGGCGAGTTCGCGCAGATATTCGTAGCTGTAGAGGCCGGTGCGGTGGCGGTCGCTGAAATCGAAACGAATGGCGTAGTTACCCACCTGTTCCCAGCCGAGGACGGTTACGCCGGGGAAGCGGGTGGGGCCGTCGCCGCCATACTTGTTGCCGAGGATGTCGTGTTCGCCGACGTTTTCCGCGCTGGGCGAGGCGGCGCGCAGTGTCTCGCCGGTAAAATAGGTTTCCCTGCCGTCGTCCCACGCGATGGCGACTTCGTTGCCGATGAGCTGTATGTTTGTAGGTGCAGGCATGGCGGAGCGAGGAGCGGGGAGCAGGGAGAGTGGAGCGGGGAGCTAGGAGCGGGGAGCCGGGGTTGGGAAGTTTTTTTGGGCTCGCGGGGGCGGCGGGGAGGCGGAGAGGGTGCGGGGCTTTTTCAAACATGCTCGTCCACACCGTCATCTTCTGGCTCCGCAAAGATCTCACGCCCGCCCAGCGCGAGGAGTTTCTCCAGCATGGGCTCGAGTCACTCCGCCCGATCAAGAGTGTGAGCGAACTGCACATCGGCGCGCCGGCCCCGATCCCGCCGCGCCCTGTGGTGGACGCGAGCTACACCTTCGCGATCACGGCCATCTTCAAGGACGTGGCCGCGCACGACGCCTACCAAGTCGACCCGATCCACAAGGCCTTCGTGGAGCGCTTCAAGCCCTACTGGGAGCGCGTGCAGATCTACGACGCGATGTGAGGTGATTTTCAGACCGCGGATGGAGCGGTTGGGCCCTGATTTGGCCACGGATGGGCGCGGATAAGACCGGTTTAATCCGTGCCTATTCGTGCCGTGGTTAATGTCTGAAGTATTACGCGAAGGGTATTGGCTTTTCGCGTTTACCGGCCTTTGCGTTTCAAGGCCCGACGGCAAAGGTTGACGGGATCAGCCCTGCGTCTGCTCGATCGGCATCTCGTGGAGCTTCAGCTCGGGGTTTTTCTCCACGAAATAGTCGCGCGTCCAGTCGTTAGGGAAGAGCACGATGGGGTTGCCGAACTTGTCCGTGCCGAAGGTCACGCCGCTCGCGACGATGAGGCTTTGCGGATTCTCCAGCGAAGGGTGGGGCGAGAGCCAGCGCAGCTGGGTCCAGGGCGCGGGCTCGAGCTTGGACTCGGCGTTGTATTCGGATTTGAGGCGCGCCTGCACGACCTCGAACTGGAGCGGGCCGACCGCGGCGAGAAGCGTGGCGCCCGGGGGCGCGTTGCGCGGCTGGAAGGACTGCACGACGCCTTCCTGCAGGAGTTGCTCCAACCCGGCGCGATACTTCTTCGCGTCTGACGAGGTGGGGTTGAAAATGTAAGCGAAGACCTCGCTCGGAAAGCGCGGGATCTCGTCGAAGGCGATGGAGCGGTCCTCGGTGAGCGTGTCGCCGATGCCGAAGGCGTCGTGGCCGACCAGGCCGATGACGTCGCCCGGCCAGGCGATGTCGACCGTCTCGCGCTCCTGGCCGAAGAGGCGGTGGGCGGAGGAGAGGCGGACCTGTTTGCCGGTGCGCTGGTGGGTGACGACCATGTCGCGCTCGAACTTGCCCGAGCAGACGCGGATGAAGGCGATGCGGTCGCGGTGCTTCGGGTCCATGTTGGCCTGGATCTTGAAGACGAAGCCCGAAAACTTTGGGTGCGAGATCGGCAATTCGCGCGCCTCGGTGGGGGCGGGCGCCCCGGGCGAGGCCACGGAGATGGACCGGCGCGGGGTGGGCGGGATGGATTTCTGGAGAAAGCCCTCGAGCAGGAGCTGCACTCCGAAGTTGTTCACCGCGGAGCCGAAAAAGCAGGGCGTCTGCTTGCCGGCGTGCACGGCGGCGAGGTCGAGCGGGGCGGTGGCGCCGTCGAGCATGGCGATCTGCTCGGTGACCTCGGCGTAGGTGAGGTCGTCGAATTTCTCACGGACCTGCGGGTCTTCGAGACCGGTGACGTTTACGGGCGCGCGGAAGGCGCCGCCGGGCACGCGTTCGAAGAGGTGGACCTGCGAAGAGCGGCGATCGAAGACGCCGCGGAAGCTGGGGCCGTTGCCGAGGGGCCAGGTGACGGGGCAGGGGGCGAGACCGAGGACGCGCTCGAGCTCGTCGATGAGTTCGAGGGGGTTCTGGGTCGGCCGGTCGCACTTGTTGAAGAAGGTGAAGATCGGGATGCCGCGGCGTTTGCAGACCTCGAAGAGCTTGCGGGTCTGGGGCTCGATACCCTTGGCCGAGTCGATCACCATGAGGGCGGCGTCCACGGCGGTGAGCACGCGGTAGGTGTCCTCGGAGAAGTCCTTGTGGCCGGGGGTGTCGAGCAGGTTGACCGCGAAGCCCTGGTAATCGAACTGGAGGACGGTGGACGAGATGGAGATGCCGCGCTGCTTCTCGATCTCCATCCAGTCGGAGGTGGTGGAGCGCTGCTGCTTGCGGGCGGTGACGGAGCCGGCGAGATGGATGGCGTTTCCGTAGAGAAGGAATTTTTCCGTGAGCGTGGTTTTGCCGGCGTCGGGGTGCGAGATGATCGCGAAGGTGCGGCGGCGGGCGATTTCCTGGGCGGGCGTCATGGCTAAACCGCAGAGCACACGCGGCGAGGGCGGGGAGGGGAAGGGAAAACACCGGGCATCGCGTTTCGGGGGCGCGTGACTTGGCGGCGTCGTGGGGAAAATCGGGTGTGGCGGTGTGGGGAATCGTTCGCGCCGGATTGTCCAAGGGTATGAGGTGTAAGTTAATAACGTAGGCTCTTTACGGCTTTTTATGCGCGTTGGGCGGTGGCGTCGGGCGGAATGCCGGGTTTCGTGCACCTTGTCTCTTTGTTGGCCCCGTTGAGTCATGACTTTCACCTTCGTGCTTCTCGGTTTGCTCTACACCGCCGGCCTTTTGGTTCTCGCCGGAGCGCTGTGGCGCGCGCCCGAGGGGTTTGAGGACGACGCCGGGTTTCATCGAGGTCGCGATCCGCATGATGAGTGATCGGGCGCTTTTGGGCTTTCGCGCGCCGCCACGCTGCGGTGAGAGTCTCGGACTATGCCCGAAGTCTCGCTGAAACTCAAAGCCAACGCCCGCGCCCGCGTCCTCGCCGGACACCCTTGGGTATTTGGAAACGAGGTGGAGGCGCTTGCCTCCGCCGAGCATGACGGCGAGGTGATCGAGCTGCGCGATCGCACCGGACGTTTCCTCGGCGTCGGCATTTATAATTCCAAGTCCCAGATCGTCTGGCGCCGCCTGAGTCGCGACCGCGTCGCGTTGGACTCGGCCTTTATCCGGGGTGCGCTGGAGCGCGCCCTGGCCCGCCGCGGCGGCGCGGACGCCACGGCCAACCGCCGTCTGGTCTGGTCCGAGTCCGACGATCTCCCCGGCGTGGTGGTGGACCAGTTCGGCGATACGCTGGTGGTGCAGATCCAGACCCTGGCGATGGACCGCCGGGCGGAGCTCATCGTGGAGGCGCTCGCCGCCCTGACCGGAGCGGCGGAGATCATTCTGCGCAACGACGCCTCCATCCGCCGGCTCGAAGGCCTGCCGTTGGCGGTCTCCACCCGGAGCGGCCGGGCCTGGGAGCCGCGCTGGCATCGCATCGAGGGCTTTGATTACTGGCTCGACCTCCAGAACGGTCAGAAAACCGGTTTCTACCTCGACCAGCGCCTGCAGCACGGTCTCGTGGCCCGCCACGCGAAAGGCCGGCGCGTGCTCGACGCTTTTTGCAACCAGGGCTCCTTCGCGCTGCACGCGGCGCGGGCCGGTGCGACCTTGGTGCGCGGTCTGGACAGCGCCTTCGACGCGATCAACCAGGCGAAGCGCAACGCCGAGCGCAACGGCGTCGCGGCCGAGTTCGAGTCGGTCAACGTCTTCGACTATTTCGGCGCCAAGCGCGACGAGACCTGGGATTTGATCGTGCTCGATCCGCCGCCCTTCGCGAAATCAAAGAGCGCGATCGACGGCGCCTTGCGCGGCTACAAGGAGCTCAATCTGCGCGCCATGAAGGCGCTCGCCCCCGGCGGCCTGCTGGCCACCTACACCTGCTCCCACCACATGCAGGACGCCGAGCTGCGCGGAGTGCTCGCGGAGGCCGCGGCCGACGCCAAGCGCAAGGTGCAGGTGGTGGAGTTCTGCCACCAGCCGTCCGATCATCCCGTGCTCGTGACCATGCCCGAGAGCGAGTATCTGCGCGGCTACATCCTGCGCGTGGAGTAACGGGGAGCCGCGCGCCGCCCGGCCCCGCTTACTTCGCCGCCGGAGCCACCAGCGGCGACTTCTTCAGCTTGTCCAGCTTCGGCTTGATGACCACGCGGCAGTAGCCGGCCGAGGGATTCTTTTTGTAGTAATCCTGATGGTAGTCCTCGGCCGGGTAAAACTCCGGCAGAGCGGAAACCTCGGTGACGATCTTGCCGCCCCAGGACTCGTCGTTCGCCTTGGCGAGCGAAGCATCGATCAGGGACTTTTCCTCGGGCGTGGCGTAGTAGATCACAGAG
>JBDLWD010000219.1:0-4693 GCA_039804465.1 Verrucomicrobiota bacterium
TCCAGGATCGGCAGCCAGCTTTTCGCGAACGATTGATAACCCGCCTCGATCTGCCCCGGCAGGCAGGGGGGGAAGGCGTAGAGCAGATGCCAGATCGGCGAGCCGGTGAAGCCGTTGACCACGGCGGGGAAGGCGTCCTTGCGGGCGGCGGCGCCGGGGCGGGCGTCGAAGAAGACGCGGGCGGCCCTGGCGGTGAGGGCCATCTTCCGGGCGGCGCGCTTGCGGACGCCCTCGGGATCGCCATCGCCCCAGACGTCGGGGGGGAGGATGGCCTTGTGGCGCTCGTCGATGAGGTCGCAGATCGCCTGGCCGACGAGGTGGCTGGAGATGGCGTGGCAGGAGAGGCCGTGATCCTTAAGCAGCTCCCACTTTTGGTGGACGTATTTCTTGCTGTTGACGGCGGCGTCGACGTCGAAGTGGTCGCCCCAGCAGGCGAGCTCGAGACCGTCGTAGCCCATTTTTTTGGCGAGCGGGGCGAGTTGTTCGAGGGGGAGATCGGCCCACTGGCCGGTGAAGAGCGTTACGGGTCGAGGCATGGTGTTTTAGGAGGGTTTTGGGGTGGGGGCTGGAGCGGTGATTTGCGTGCGACGAGCGGGCGCGGGGCAAGTGCTTTTGCATATCGAGGCGGGGCTTGCGACAAGTCGTGTCTCGCGGCACTATTCTTAACCCCAAACCCACCGCCCCATGATGCAGTATACGTTTTCCACTTTGGGTTGTCCAGAGCTGGACCTGGATGGAGCGATCGCCTTGGCCGCCCGGCATGGATTACATATCCTGGAATTGCGGGCGCTGGGCAACTCGACCGATCTGCCGGCCTGGTTCGAGGAGCACCTGGGTTCGCCCGCCGGCCTGGCGGCCCATCTTCGGGAGAGGCACATGAGCGTCTGCGCCCTGGGCACCTCCTTCAAGCTGGTCGGACACAAGGACAGCGACCGCGCGCAGTTGGTGGATTTCGTGCGCTGGGCGGACGAGGCGGATGTGCCTTGGTTGCGAGTTTTCGACGGCGGCAGTCGCGGCGACGCCGGTGAAGTGGCGGAGGCGTCGGCGGTGTTGCGGTGGTGGCGGGAGCAGCGAATCAAGAACAACTGGTCGGTGGAGCTTTTGGTGGAGACCCACGACGGCTTCGTCGCCAGCGGCGCGCTTCACGAGCTGATATCGCACGTGCCCCAGGTTAACCTGCTTTGGGATGCGCATCACACTTGGAAGAAGGGCGGAGAGGCGCCGTCGCACACCTGGCGGACAGTGCGCAATCACGTGCGCCATATCCATGTGAAGGACAGCGTGGCGCGGCCGAGCCCCGGCGGCAGCCATCCCTACACCTACGTGCTGCCGGGAGAGGGCGAGTTCCCCATGGCCGAGCTGCGCCATTCGCTGCGGGAGGACAGCTACAATGGCGTGCTTTCCCTCGAATGGGAGCGCATGTGGCACCCGTATCTGCCCGATCTGGACAAGGCCTTGCACCACGCCGCGCAGACGCGCTGGTGGTGAAGCCGCGGCGCGGTTCAGGGCATGGGCGCCGAGTCCGTGAGCGCTCGGCCTACTGATAGAGCCAGTAGCGGCGGGTGGCTTTTTGGTAGATGGCGCAGCGCCTGGCCCATTCGTCCTCGAAGGCGTCGAGGTTCACCCGAGCGCCGTCGCGCACCAAGGCGTTCCACCACGCGGTGCTGCCGACGTGGATGTTGAAGGACCGCATTTCCTTCGGGCCGAGTTTCGCGAAGGGGTTCGGCGGATCGTAGACGCAGGCCAGGCGCATGAGTTCGAAGCTGAGCTGGGTGGGGCGCCAGGCGTTCCAGTCCGAGACCTCGATGTAGAGGGCGCTGGCAGGTTTGCCGGAGGCGTCGTTCACGGTGATGATGCGATAGTCCAGCCCGGGGATTTTCAGGCGCTCGAGGTCCGCCTTTAGCTGGGCGGGGGTCTTGCCCTTGATGCTGATGGCGCGGAAAGGATGTTCGCGACCGGCCCCGTGCCGGAAGCCACTGTATTCGCAGCCCAGACCGACCATGGCGTAGCCGACGACGGCGGCGAAGTCCTGCACCAGCGGAGAGGTGGGAACGAAGCGGAGCCCGGTGTCCGGCCAGCGCATGGAGCGGCGCCATCCCCGCATGGGGATAACGGTGAGCTTGCCCTTGGCGCGCACCGCTTCGGGCACATCGAGCACGCCGGGCGCGGAGGCGGCGATGCGGGCAAGCTCGCCCATGGTGAGGCCATGCACGTAGGGGATGCGGAACGCGCCGACGCCGCTCATCCACTCGCGATCCAGGTGGGGGCCGTCGACCTTGAAGCCCCCGAGCGGGTTGGGGCGGTCGAGCACGACCACTTCCACGCCGTGGGTGAAACACGCGTCCATGGCGTAGCGCATCACCACGCTGAAGGTGTAGCTGCGCACGCCGATGTCCTGCAGGTCGATTACCAGGGCGTCGAGGCCCTTGAGCTGGGCGGCGGTGGGTTTGCGATTCTTGCCGTGGAGGGAGTAGACGGGCAGGCCGGTGGGACCGTGGATGTCGTCGTCGAAGTTGACGCTCGCCTTCACCTGGCCGCTCAAGGCGTGTTCGGGGGCGAAGAGGGCGACCAGTTTCACGCCCGGGGCCTTGTGGAGAATGTCGATCGTGCTCCGGCCGATGCGGTTCACGCCGGCGGGGTGGGTGAGCAGGCCGATGCGTTTGCCGCGGATGGCGGCAAAATTATCCGACGCCAGAACGTCTATGCCCAGCATGACCGGATAGGCGCCTACGGGCCGCACCGGGGTGGCGGCGGCGGGGTGGGGTGTCCTGACCTGCGCCGGAGCGGAGGGCTTGGGCGGGACCGGCGCCGGCGCCATGGCCTTGGCCGGAGGGCGGTTGCTGCTGCAGCCGATCAGCCCGACGAGGAACAAACCGATCAACAGGAAGGGGCGGTAGGCGCGGAGCATTGGCCGGATGGGGATGGGGTCAGGAAAGAGGCTGGGGTGGCGGGGGCGAGGAATTGTCGTGCGGCGTGACGACGGCGGTCACGGGCTTTTTCGCGGCATGGTGCCGCGCGGCCGGGAGCACGAGCCAGCGCCAGAGCAGGTCCAGCGTCGCTCCCAGCACCAACCCGGCCAGAATGCCGCCGATGGTGAGGGCGGTGCCGTAGAGAAAGAATTTCGAGGCGAAGCCCGGTTCCACGAGGGCGGGCGCCGGGCCCAGATCGGGATCCACCGGGGCGGCGGCGGGAATGAGCCAGGCGAGCTGGTCAAGGCCGGTGAGGCGCATGACGGTGATGCCGAGTTTGTAGCAGCCCGCGATGATGAAGGGCAGGGTGATCAGGTTGCTGACGAACTGCAGCCCGCCGAGGACCATGAAGTTGGTCCGGAAAAACAGGCAGAGGGCGAAGGCGATTGGCAGCTGGCCGAGAACCGGCAGAAGGGTGAGGATGGAGCCGAGATAGAACGCCGGCCGGAGCTGCGGGTAGGAAAAGGTCCAGAGGTAGCTGCGTTTCCTGGCGAAGGCGGCGAAGCGGCCGACGACCGGATAGGTGTGGAAGCGGGCCCGCCTGGGCATGAAGCGCAGCCAGAACTTGGCCCGCCGGATGCGGGCGAAGCGGATCAGGTGCTGGTGGGTGGGCTCCTCGGTCATCGGTCGGACGCGGCGAAAAAACCACGGTCGTGCATCGTGGCGCGGAGGTAAAGCGCGGGCTGGGAAAATCGCGCGTCAAACGGGGCGCGGGCCGGCGCTCAAGCCGCGACCGGCGCGAAACGCGGGGAAACCCGGCCCTGGTATTCCACCGGCTCCGACCACATGCGGTGGGGCCGCACCCAGAGCTGGTCGTCGATTTGGCGGCCTTGTTCGTCGAGGCAGCGGTAGAGGACGTAGGGGGTCAGCTCCTCGGAGTGGCGCACCACGCCCACGACCTCGTAGAGGTGGCCCTTGTAGTGGCGGTAGAGGCCGGGGGCCGGGACGGTGGGGAGGGGATCGAGCGGGTCGCCGCGAGACATGCCATCGCCTATGGCGGAAGGAGTTTAAGTTGGAAGTTTAAGTTGAAGCCGCTGGCATGGCGCCATGGCCGGCCCGAGCCGCAGAACCGTCACCGAAACGCCGCCCGCCCTGGTCGAGCCCGCGGCGGAGGATGCACGCCGTTTTTTCCGGCCCGTCCGGCGGGGCGCCGCCCGCGGCTGGCGCGTGACGGGCGGCGGGCGCGAGTCGCTGGCCGCCGGCAGCTATGCGCAGCGTCGCGATTTTCAGTATTGGGAGATCGAATACATCGTGGGCGGCCGCGGCCAGGCGGAAGTGGCGGGCCGCCGCGAGGCTTTGGCGGCGGGCGCGGTCTACGCCACGGGTCCCGAGATGCGACGGGGCCGGCGGAGCGATCCGCGCCGTCCCCTGCGGCGCTACTACCTTTGGCTGGAGGGGCCCGGCGCGGAGGCGGCGCTGCGCGCGGCGGGCCTGGCGGACGGGCGCGTGCGCAAGGTGGAGGCGCCGGGCGAGGCGCGGGAGGCCTTTGAGTGGATCCTGCGCGAGGGCGCGCGCCCCGGCGACGCCGCGGAGGCCGCGCTGGGCCATCTCGTTCGCGTGCTCCTGTTGAAGTTGGCGGCGGCGCCCGGGCCGGTTCCCGCAGCCGGGCCGGGCGGGGGCGAGACGGACGCCTCCGCCCGGGCCAGCTTCGAGCGGTGCCGGGCGATGATCGACACGGAGGCGGCGGGGTTGAAGGGCACGGCGGAGATCGCCGCCGCCGCGGG
>JBDLWD010000220.1:0-2978 GCA_039804465.1 Verrucomicrobiota bacterium
GAAGGCTCCATTGACGTCCCGCAAGAGGACGAGACGCTGGAGCTTATGCGCGCCGCCGCAGGCGCCACCGAGCTTTGGTGGTTTCGCTCCGGTCACACCGGCGAAATACTTATGCGCCACAGCGGGCTGGGCGAGACTTGGGGTGGCGTGCCGGCTTCCGCCGCCGTCATGCCCGGCGAGCGCAACGTCTTTGGCCTGGCGATCGACAAGGGCGACGTCGTGCTGATCCACGACGCGACCGCCCCGACTCTGCGCGCCTACCTGCCCGCTTGGTGGACGAATCTTCCCCTCGTGCCGCCCTCCTTCGCGTTGGTGCCCATCAGCCACGGCGTCGACCGCTCTCTTTTGGTCGTCGGATGGACGGATAAACGGCACGTCGCGTTGTCCAACGCCCAGGCCGCGCTCCTCAGGCGCCTGGCTGCCGCCAAGCCGGCGCTCTGATCCGGCCGCGAAGGAATCCCGCCGTCCGCTTCAACGGGCACCGGACCATCCGGAGCGTCTTCGCCCGGCCGCCGCGTGGCGCCGGGATGCAGGCCCCTGCCGCGCTCAGCCGTCCTGATCCGCCGACCGTCGATGGTCGGCCCCCGCCGACACGCCGCAGACCGGTGGATTTCCGGGGACCGGCAAGAAAAAATACCACCACGCCGGCCGCTTCCGCTCCGATGCCGCCGCGACCGCCGGTCGGCTACCTTTGGACCGACGCCGGCGGTGGATGCCGACCGGCCACCCCGTCAACGCATCCCTTTTCCATGTCCAAACTCATTCTTATCACCGGCGGAGCCGGCTTCATCGGCTCGCATCTCGCCGACGAACTGCTGAGCCGCGGGCATCGCGTGCGCGTGCTCGACGCCCTGCTCTCCCGGGTTCACGGCGAAAACGTCGTCCGGCCCGCCAGCCTCGACCCGGAAGTCGAGCTGCGAGTGGGCGATATCCTTGACCCGCGGGCGATCGACGAGGCTCTGTTCGGCGTAGACGCGGTATATCACCTGGCCTCCATGGTCGGTGAGCACGGAAGCTTGTGCCAGATATCCGACTACACGGCGGTGAACAACGAGGGCACCGCCGTCCTGCTGGAGGCCCTCTCCAGACGACCGGTGGGTCGGCTGATCGTGGCCTCGAGCATGAGCGTCTACGGCGAAGGCCTCTACCGCTCCGCCTCCGGTTCCCTCCTGGCGGGCGGCCTCAGGACGCCCGAACGCCTGAATGCGCGCCGCTGGGAACTCGTCGACGCCGAGGGCCGCCCGCTGATCGCGGTCGCAACGCCCGAGACCAAACCACCCGAGCTGGCCTCGGTCTACGCCCTTTCAAAGTTCGATCAGGAGCGCCTTTGCCTCATCGTCGGCCAGGCCCACGGCATACCCGCGGTCGCGCTGCGCCTGTTCAATGTCTACGGTCCGCGCCAGGCTCTCACCGGCCCCCGCGCCGGCGTTCTTGGCACTTTCGCGACGCGCCTGCTCCACGGCCGCGCCCCCCGGGTTTTTGAGGACGGCTTGCAAACGAGGGACTTCGTCAATGTTCGCGACGTGGCCAGGGCCTTCGCGCTCGCCCTCGAGGCGCCGCGGGCGCCGGGATGCGTGATCAACATCGGATCCGGCATCGGCGAGACGCCGCTCGGCGTGACCGGGCGCCTGGCCAGCGTGCTCGGACGCCCGCACATCGCCCCGGAGATAACCCGGCGCCACCGCGCGGGCGACGTCCGCCATTGCTTCGCCGACATAGCCCTCGCGCGGGAGTTGCTGGGGTTCACCCCCAAGGTGGCGATCGACGACGGATTAGCCGAACTCGCCGCCTGGCTAGAGGACAACGTGGCCCACGAAGCGGACGCCGAGACGGAACTCGAGTTCGCCGGCAGGAGCCTTGCGGTATGAGCGCCTTGGTCGCCTGCCCGCGCTCGTCGGACCAGACGGCTCCGGCCCCCTCTCTTTCCTTCGATACACGGAGGGCTGCCGGAACGGCCGCGCTATCCCCGCGCCATCCGCCCGCCCGGAGCCGCCCGGACGACGAAGGCCCCGTGTTGATCACCGGCGGGGCCGGCTTCATCGGTTGCAACCTGGCCGACCACTTGCTCGCGCGAGGGCGCCGCGTGCGAATTTTCGACAACCTTTCCCGCGCCGGCGTGGAGCGCAACCTCGACTGGCTGCGCTTTCGCCACGGCGACCGCGTCGATTTTCGGCTCGGCGACATCCGCGATCCCCACGCGGTCGAGAACGCGGTCCGCGACTGCGGACCGATTTTCCACCTGGCCGCCCGGATGCCCGGCAACGCGGGCTCATCCGACCCCGAAGAGGACTTCGATATCAACGCCCGCGGCACCATCCACCTGCTCGACGCCGTGCGCCGATCTTCGTTCCGGCATCCGCTTGTCTACGCGTCAACCAGCAAGGTCTACGGCAGCCTGGAGGATGTCTCGCTCGGCGTGGACGGCGCGCGCTACAAGCCGATGGACCCCGGCCTCGGCCACGGCTTCGACGAGGATCGCCCGGTCTGTTTCCAAGCCCCGTGCGCCTGCTCACAGGCCGCCGCCGAACAATACGTCCTCCACTACGCCCGCGGCTTCGGTCTGCCCGCCGTGGCCCTTCGACTGAGCTGCGTATACGGCCCCCGCCAATGGGGCGAAGAGGACCACGGATGGATAGCCCATTTCCTTCGCCAGACACTCTCGGGGCTTTCGGTCACGCTTTTTGGAGACGGCCGTCAGGTGAGGGACGCCCTGCACGTCGAAGATCTGGTGGCCGCTCTCTTGCTCGCCCTGGAAAACATCGACCGCATCTCGGGCCGGACGTTCAACCTGGGCGGAGGCCCGGAACGAACCACCAGCCTTCTTGAATTGATGGAGCTGCTTCGCGGACTGAACGGCGAGCCGCCCTCGGTGATATTCGCCCCGTGGCGAGCCGCGGATCAGCGCTACTACGTCTCGGACATCCGCCGCTTCGGCTCGGTCGCCGGCTGGACGCCGCGCGTAGCCCTGCCGGCCGGCG
>JBDLWD010000221.1:0-6699 GCA_039804465.1 Verrucomicrobiota bacterium
TGCCGGGCGTGGATTGGGACAGGATTTTCCGCCGGTTCGGTCCCGGCGGAGGCGCCCGCGCGCTGGAGGCGAGACGGTTTCAGTTGAGTGGAAAATCGGATCGCATGGGGCTGCGCCTTTCCGGCGAAGCCTTCTCGGTCCCTGGAGGCGGCGAGCCGTGGTCGCGACCTGTGGTGCCCGGCACGGTGCAACTGCCGCCCGACGGCCTGCCCATTGTCCTTATGGCCGAGGGTCAGACGATAGGAGGATACCTCCAACTCGGGCAGGTGGCCTCGGTCGATTTACCCCGACTGGCCCAGGCCCGACCCGGCGCGGAAATCGTTTTCAAGTTAACCGATGTATCCGCGGCGCAGCAGGCCAGGCTCAAGGTCGCGGACGATCTTGCCCGCTTGCGCGTGGGCCTGGGCATGCGCCGTTGAATCGGAGACGTATCCACAGCCAGGCAAAATGCGCATCGATCTGAACGCGGACGTGGGCGAAGGCGGCGGACTGGACGCGGCCCTTTTCGCCGCCGGCATATCCTCGGCCAACGTCGCCTGCGGGGCCCACGCAGGCGACTCAGCATCCATCGCGGCGTGCTGCTCCCTGGCCAAACGACACGGGGTCGCTCTCGGTGCCCATCCCGGATATGATGACAGGGAAGGCTTTGGCCGGCGCGAACGCATCCTCGCGCCCGAGATGGCGCGCGTCCTCCTGCGCGAGCAACTGCGTCGTCTGGCCGCCGGCGCGGCCGCGGAGGGTTCGCGGGTGGCGCACGTGAAGCCGCACGGCGCGCTCTATCATCAGGCCAACCGGGATGACGGGCTCGCCTTTGCCCTGGCCGTGGTCGCGGCCGTCGAGTGCGACGGGGCCGCCTTGGTGGGGCCGCCGGAAGGGGCCTTGCGTGAAGCCGCCCGGCGAGCAGGTCTGCGTTTCATCGCGGAGGGGTTTATCGATCGCGCGTATTTATCTGACGGCACGCTCATGCCGCGCACCGCGCCGGGGGCGGTCCTGACCGACGAGACGCAGGCGGTCGCCCAGGCGCTGCGTCTGGCCAAAGGAGGCCGCGTCGACACGCTGTGCGTGCACGGCGACAATCCGGATTCGTTGAGCCTCCTGCGCGGCACCTGCGCCGCCCTCGCGGGCGCCGGTTTCAGGATCGAGGCCCCGTTTTAACCGGAGCGCGATCGCCAGGGCCTGTGCGCGAGGTCGCGACCAAGGCCGCGCCCGCAGCGACGAGGAACAGCGAGTAAAAGGTGCCGCGGCTTAGTCCCAGGATGAGTGATACTCCTGCGTCGGGCTCGCGGAAAATCTCGTCCACCCCTCTCACCAGCGCGTAGGCGACCAGGAACACGCCGGACGCGCGGCCGGGCGAACGGCGAAGCCAGTCGGTTCCATGCACCAGCCATTGCATGATCACGAGGAGCAGCAGGCCTTCCAGCGCGGCGGCGTAGAGTTGCGAGGGATGGCGTGGGGCAATTTGTTCCAGCGGCGTTCCCGGCGCTTCGCTGGCGGGAAAAACCACCGCCCACGGCACCGAGGACACCTTGCCCCACAGCTCCCCGTTGATGAAGTTTGCCACGCGTCCGAAAAAAATCCCCGCTGGCGCCACGCTCACGACCAGATCGCCCAGATGCCGCCAAGATACCCCGAAGCGGCGTCCGCACCACCAGAGCGCGACAAACACGCCCGCGAAGCCGCCGTGGCTGGCCATGCCTCCATCCCAAACGCGAAGCAGCGTCAGAGGCTCCCGCCAGAATACGCTTGGCTGATAGAGAATGAAATAGCCCACCCTGCCTCCGATCAAGACGCCCAGGACCAGTGCCGTCATTAGGTCGCCCACTTGCTCGGTGTCCAGCGGCGTGCGCCCTCCCCGGGAATACCGGCTCAACAACCACCACGCGACCGCGAAGCCGGCCAGGTAGGCCAATCCATAGTATCGAATGCCGAAACCGTCGGTAAATCGGATCAGAAAAGGGCTCAGATCATGAATCCAGTAGGCGAGGAGCGGTGGCATGCGTTGTCGATATGCGGTGTGCCCGTGCGTGCGCCGTGAACCAAACAAAAACGCGGGGAAATTCTGCTCATGTATTTTTTTAACGCCCTTGGACGGTGCGGCGCGGCGTCCGGCGGGTTACGCGTTTCGCTACTGCAGCGAGCACATGAAACTTGCGCTGGCGCTCCAGACGCCGGGGCCTTGCTCGACGTGCGGCGAGTTCGCGGAGGCGGACCAGCAACATGGGATCTAAGAAAGCGTCCATGCGTCGATGATTCCCGTCGCGGGCCCGGGTTTAGATGGCGGCGGCCGTTTCGAGCGCAAGAGGACCTCGCCGTCGCGGGACGTCTTTTTTGTTGCCCGGTTTCTCGTGTCGCGCGCCTTTATCATTTCTTTTCATGAGCGAACTCATACGCACTCCGCTTCGCGATTTCCATGCCGCCCATGGCGCCCGCCTGGTCGATTTCGCCGGATGGGAGATGCCGGTGCAGTATCGGTCCATCCTGGAGGAGCACAAGGCGGTGCGCCGCGCCGCCGGCCTTTTTGATGTCAGCCACATGGGCGAGGTCGATGTCCGCGGCCCGCAGGCGCTGGAGTTTCTGGAGTATTTGGTGACCAACGAGGTCGCGCGCCTTTTCCCCGGCCGCGTGCTTTATTCGCCGATGTGCGCCGAGGATGGCGGCACGGTGGACGACCTGCTCGTCTACATGCGAGCCCCGGGCGACTACTTTCTCTGCATAAACGCGGGCAACATCGCCAAGGATCTTGCCTGGATAAACACCCGCGCCGCCGCCTTTGACGTGACCGTCACGGATCGCAGCGCCGACTACGCCCTGCTCGCCGTGCAAGGGCCCCGCGCCGCCCAGATCGTCCAGTCTCTCACCGGCGCCAAGCTCGGCGCGGTCGGCTATTACCATTTTTGCGAGGGCACGGTGGCCGGGACACACTGCCTGATCAGCCGCACCGGCTACACCGGCGAAGACGGCTTTGAGCTTTACCACGCCGCCGCCGAGGCCCCGGCGCTTGCCGAGGCCGTCCTCGCCGCCGGGCTCCCGCACGGCCTTGAGCTCGCCGGCCTGGGCGCCCGCGACAGCCTGCGGCTCGAGGCGGGCTATCCGCTCTACGGCCACGAGCTATCGGCCGACATCTCGCCGCTGACAGCCGGCCTCGGCTGGACGGTGAAACTCGGCAAGGCGCACCCTTGCTGCGGCCACGACGCGCTGGCCCGCGAAAAGGCCTCGGGCGGCGCACGCAAAGTCGTGTTTTTCCGCACCGGCGACCGCCGTATCGTGCGCGCGGATACGCCCGTGCTCGGCCCGGATGGCGGGGTGGTCGGGCGCGTGCTTTCGGGCACGCTTTCGCCCCTGCTCAACGAATCCATCGGTTCCGCCTTGATCGAGACGGGCGCCGCCGTGGGCCCGCTTTCCGTCGATATTCGCGGGACCATGCTGGCTCTGCACGCTGCGAAGCCCCCGTTCGTTCCGTTACGCCAAGGCTGATCCGGCCAGAAAAGCCTTTTCCGCCGCCGTCTCGTTCGTTCCCATTCACCCAGCATCATGAGCAACATCCCCGCCGATCTTCGCTACGCCAAGTCCCACGAGTGGCTCCGTCCCGCCGCAGACGGCACCGCCGTCGTGGGCATCACGGACTACGCCCAGTCCAGCCTTGGCGACATCACCTTTGTGCAGTTGCCCAAGCCGGGCGCGACGCTGGCTGCGGGCGCCACCTTCGGCGTCGTGGAATCCGTGAAGGCCGCGTCCGATCTCTATGCGCCCGCGGCTTGCACCGTGCTCGAGGTGAATTCCGCCCTGGATTCCGCCCCCGAGGCGCTCAATCGCGATCCCTACGGCGAGGCTTGGATGCTCAAGGTAAAGCTCGCCGGCACCGTTCCCGCCGAGTTGCTCGATTCCGCGGCCTACTCTGCGCACATCGGCTAAGGCGGTCTGCTTACGTTTTTCAACTAACGCCGTTCCGCATGAACGGCGTTTTTATTTTTTCGGAGACTTGCGAAGGCCGGTGCCCGTCCACCCTCTGGCGACATGAAGCTGGTTTTTGTCATCGGGGCCGTCCCCCTTTTCCTGCTGGGCGCCGCCTGCCAGCCCAAGGCGGGAAAAACTGCCGCGTCGGTCGAGCGTCCGCCCCAACGCGTGGAGGTCGCGGAGCTGACACGCGAGGATCTGCGTGAGTCGCTCGAGGTCACAGGCACGATCGAGGCCAACGAATCCGTCTCCATCCAGCCCGAGTTGGCAGGTATCGTCCGCGAGATCGCATTTGTGGAAGGACAGGTGGTGGAGAAGGGGGCGCTGCTCGCCCGGATCGACGATTCGGAGCTGCGCGCGCAACTGGCCGAGGCCGAGGCGCGGGCCGATCTCGCGCGCATAAACCGCGAACGAGCGGATGCCCTCGCACAGGATCGCACGCTCGCCCAAGCCGAGTTGGACCGGGTGCGCAGCGAGGAGCGCGCCGCCCTCGCCGTGCTTGAACTGCTGCGGGTGCGGTTGGAGCGAACCCGAATCCTCGCACCCTCCGCCGGCGTGTTGGGAGCGCGCCGGCTATCGGTAGGCGACTTTGCCACGTCCGCCTCCGTGCTGACAACCCTCGACGACGTGTCGGTCTTAAAAGTGTCGTTTCTGGTGCCTGAAAGAAGCATCCCTCAAGTCCGGCCAGGGACCCCGGTCTTCACGCGCATCCGCGTCGGCGCGGATCCGCGGCCGGTGGAGGCCGAGGGCGAGGTGTTTTTCGTGAGCGCGAGCATGGATCCCTCCGTCCGGGCGAGTGAGGCCAAGGCCGTTTTACGCGCGCCGCCGGCCACGCTGCGCCCAGGCATGTTCGCGTCCGTGCGCATCCTGCTCTCGATCCGTGAGGGCGTGCTGGTCGCGCCGGAGGCGGCCTTGCTGGCCGGCGCCCAAGGCGTCCAGCTCGTGGCGGTCGACGAGGCCGCCGGCCGTCCAGTCGCGCGCTTCGTTGACGTTGAGACTGGTCTGCGGGTTGGCGAGCGGGTGGAGGTGCGGCCTGTTTTGCCGGACTCGCTTGCGCCTGGCGCGCGTATCGTGGCCGCCGGGGTTGGGGCGCTCGTGCTTTTCCCCGGGGCGCCGATTGATCCGACACCGGTCCGCGTCGTCTTGAAGCCTCTGGGAAGCTCGACGCCATGATCCTGTCAGACCTCTCGATCAAGCGGCCGGTTGTCTGCATCGTCCTTTCGCTGCTTATCGTCACCGTGGGGCTGCTCGCGTTTCGCTCGCTGCCCGTGCGCGAATATCCGGACATCGACGCGCCTGTGGTTTCTGTTTCCACGCGCTACCCGGGCGCCGCCGCGGAAGTGGTCGAGACGCAGATCACCGATCCCCTTGAGAAGCAGCTCAGCGCCATCGACGGGGTGCGCCTCATGCGATCCGACTCCGCCGAGGAGCGCTCCACCATCACGCTGGAATTTTCCCTCGATCGCGATGTCGATGCGGCGGCGAACGACGTGCGCGATCGGGTGGCGCGGGCGCTCGACCGCCTGCCGGACGAGATCGACGCTCCCGAGGTATCGAAAGCCGATGCCGACGACGATCCGGTTATCGTGCTCTCCCTCAACTCCCCGCGTTTTACGCGACTTGAGCTCACTGAAATGGCCGAACGTATCGCTGTGCAACGGCTCCAAACCATTCCCGGCGTATCCCAAGTGGAATTGAGGGGGCAGCGTTACGCCATGCGTCTTTGGGTGGACGCCGAGCGGCTCGCCGCGCAGGGACTCGCCGTGGCTGACGTTGAGGCGGCGTTGCGTGCGCAAAACGTCGACGTTCCCAGCGGGCGCATTGAGTCCCGCGCCCGGGAGTTCCCTGTGCGACTCGAGGGTCGGTTGCGCACTCCGGCGGATTTCGAGAATCTCGTGGTCGCCGCCCGTTCCGGCTATCAAGTAAAGTTTCGCGACATCGGGCGGGTGGAGCTCGGCGCAAACGAATACCGCACCGACAACCGGTTCACCGGACGCAACAACGTCGCGTTGCGCGTTCTCCGCCAGTCGCAGGCCAACCTGCTCGACGTGGCCGCCGCGGTGAAGGCCATGATACCGGCAATAAAGCGCGACCTGCCCGACGACGTAAACGTGGAGGTGGCTTACGACACCAGCGTCTTCGTGGCGCGTTCGGTCGGCGAGGTCTACCGCACCCTGGCCGAAGCCTGCGTGCTGGTGATTATCACCATCTTCGCCTTCCTTCGGGACTGGCGCGCGACCGTGGTCCCCCTGCTGGCTATCCCCGTCTCGCTCCTCGGCGCGTTCGCCGCGATGTCGTGGCTGGGTTTCAGTATCAACCTTTTGACGCTGCTCGCGCTAGTTCTGGCCGTCGGCTTGGTGGTGGACGACGCAATCGTGATGCTGGAAAACATCTATCGCCGCATAGAGCGGGGCGAGGAACCGGTTCGGGCGGCGGTGTTTGGCGCCCGGCAGATGTCTTTCGCGGTGATCGCGACCACCCTCGTCCTTATCGCCGTATTCGTTCCCGTGGCCTTCCAGAAGGGTAACACCGGCCGGCTTTTTTTTGAATTCGGAATCACCCTTGCGCTAGCCGTCACGGTATCGGGCGTTATCGCGCTCACACTTACTCCGATGCTCTGCTCGCGCATGCTGCGTTTCCGCCGCCGGCCCGATGGCGAGGCGGACCATGGCTGGCTGCATCGACGAACCGAGCCGTTCTTCGTCTGGTTCAACGCCCGATTCTCCGCCGGCCTTTCCCGCGCGT
>JBDLWD010000222.1:0-6780 GCA_039804465.1 Verrucomicrobiota bacterium
CGCCGCGCATTGCTGGCTTTGGAAAGACCACACCGGCGTGAAGGAGGCCGCCGAGATCACCGCGCTCGCCGCGAAGATCCGCCCGCAGTTCATCGCCAAGTGCGGCAACACCTATTCCTCCGAGTGGTTTTGGTCCAAGATTCTCCACTGCAAGCGCACCGCGCCCGCCGTCTTCAAGGCCGCCTACTCCTGGGTGGAGCTCGCGGACTGGGTGCCCTCCGTGCTCGCCGGCGTGAAGGACCCGCTCGCGGTGAAGCGCGGCATCTGCTGCGCCGGCCACAAGGCCCTCTACGCCGACGATTGGGGTGGTCTGCCTGATAAAGAGTTTCTCGCCCAGCTCGATCCCGCGCTCGCCGACCTGCGCGACCGTCTTTACGAGAAGGCCTACGACGCCACCGCCACCGCCGGCGCGCTTTGCCCCGAGTGGGCCAAGAAGCTCGGCCTGCCGGCGGGCATCCCCATCGCCATCGGCGAGATGGACGTGCACTACGGCGCGATTGGCTCCGGCGTCACCGAAGGCACGCTGGTCAAGGTCATCGGCACCTCGACGTGCGACTGCGGCGTCGTCTCCGCGGCCAAGACCGTGCCCGACATCCCCGGCATCTGCGGTATCGTGAAGGGCGCCATCCTGCCCGGCTACTACGGCCTCGAGGCCGGACAGTCCGCCGTCGGCGACATCTTCAAATGGTTCGTCGAGGGCGTGCTCGGCGACGTGAAACTCCACGCCACCCTCACCGCCGAGGCGGCGAAGCTGAAGCCCGGCCAGTCCGGCCTGCTCTCGCTCGATTGGAACAACGGCAACCGCACCATCCTTGTCGACCAGCGCCTCACCGGCCTCACCCTCGGCACCACGCTCTACACCACCAAAGCCGAGATGTATCGCGCGCTCATCGAGGCCACGGCCTTCGGGGCCCGCGCCATCATCGAACGATTCAAAGAATACGGCGTGCCGATCGAGCGCGTCGTCTGCGCCGGCGGCATCGCGGAGAAAAACCCGCTGCTCATGCAGATCTACGCCGACGTTACCGGTTGCACCATGCTCGTGGCCGGCAGCTCGCAGGCCTGCGCGCTCGGCTCGGCCGTCTCCGCCGCCGTGCTTGCCGGGGCGCATCCCGACTTCGCCACCGCGCAGAAAAAGATGACCCGCCTTAAAGCCGGCGTCGCCTACAAGCCCAAGCCCGCCAACCAGAAGGTCTACGAGCGCCTCTACGCCTTGTATCGGCAACTCCACGACAGTTTAGGAGGCGTCAACAAATCCGCCGACCTCTCCGCCGTTATGAAGGAACTCCTCGACATCAAAGCCGCCCAATCCGCCTAAGTTTCCAACCGCCCCGTTCCCTCCCACTTCCTTCCTTTCACCATGTCCCTCGTTAATCTCTCCACCCCTGAAATCTGGTTCGTCTGCGGTTCGCAGCACCTCTACGGCCCCGGCCCGCTCAAGCAGGTCGCCGCCAACGCCCAGGCCGTCGTCGCCGGCCTCGCCAAATCGAAGCACCTCCCGCTTCCCCTGAAGTTCAAAGCGCTGCTCACCACGCCTGACGAAATCGCCAAGGTCTGCATCGAGGCAAACTCTGACGCCAACTGCGCCGGCCTCATTCTCTGGATGCACACCTTCTCGCCCTCGAAGATGTGGATCCGCGGCCTCACCACGCTCAAGAAGCCCTTCCTTCACCTACACACCCAGTTCAATCGCGACCTGCCCTGGTCGACTATCGACATGGACTTCATGAACCTCAACCAGGCGGCCCATGGCGACCGCGAGGCTGGGTTCATCCACACCCGCCTCCGCCTTGGTCGCAAGGTCGTGGTCGGCCACTGGTCCGACGATGAGGTTCAGCAGCGCATCGGCGCCTGGATGCGCGCCGCCCACGCCTGGGCCGACTGGCAGGGCGCCCGCATCGTCCGCTTCGGCGACAACATGCGCCAGGTCGCTGTCACCGAGGGCGACAAGCTCGCCGCCGAGATGAAGTTCGGTTTCGCCACCAACACCTACGGCGTCGGCGACCTCGTCGAGCAGGTGAACGCGATCTCCGAGAAGACCATCACCGATCTCGTCGCCCAATACGAGAAGCTCTACGCCGTCTCGCCCGTCCTCAAGAAGGGCGGCAAGCGCCACGACGAGCTGCGTTACAGCGCCCGCCTCGAGCTCGGCATGAGCGCCTTCCTCGAGACCGTCGGCGCCAAGGCCTTCACCGACACCTTCGAGGATCTTCACGGCCTCAAGCAGCTTCCCGGCATGGCCACCCAGCGCCTCATGGCCGCGGGCTACGGTTTCGGCGGCGAGGGCGACTGGAAAACCGCCATCCTCGTTCGCGCCATGAAGGTGATGGCCGGCGGCAAGCTCACCTCCTTCATGGAGGACTACACCTACCACCTGTCGCCCAAGGGCCATCAGGTCCTCGGCTCGCACATGCTCGAGATCTGCCCGACCATCGCCTCCGGCAAGCCAAAGGTCGAAATTCACCCGCTCGGCATCGGCGGCAAGGAGGACCCGGTCCGCTTCGTGTTCGACGCCCCCGCAGGCGACGCGCTCAACGCCTCGCTCGTCGACATGGGCAACCGCTTCCGCCTCATCGTCAATGAGGTCAAGGCGGTCAAGCCGCCCGCGCTGCCCAAGCTGCCCGTCGCCCGCGCCGTCTGGGAGTGCAAGCCCGACTTCAAGACCGCCTGCCAGGCCTGGATCCTCGCCGGCGGCGCCCACCACACCGGCTACAGCTACGCGGTCACGAGCGAGATGCTCGAGGACTTCGCCACCATCGCCGGCATCGAGACCGTGCACATCAACGCCGAGACCACCATCTCGCAGCTGAAGCAGGATCTCCGCACCAACGAGGTCTATTACCACCTCGCCCAGGGCATCCGCGCCTAAGACCGCTCCCTCGTTTCAATGGGCCCCGCGCGTCGTCCAGACCGACGGGGCCCATTTCCCCCTTTGCTTCCCCACTTCGTTTTCCCCCGATATCCATGACCCCTTTCCGCTTTCTCGCCTCCGTCCTCGGCTGTTCCCTGGCCCTCGGTTTCGCTGCGTGCAGCAAATCCTCCGATTCCGCCTCCGCCGCCTCCTCCTCCGAAAAGAAGATCAAACTCGGCTTCCTCGTGAAGCAGCCCGAGGAGCCTTGGTTCCAGTATGAGTGGAAGGGCGCGGACAAGGCCGGCGCCCAATACGGCTTCGAGGTCATCAAGATCGGCGTGCCCGACGGCGAGAAAACCCTCGCCGCCATCGACAGCCTCGCCGCCAACGGCGCCCAGGGCTTCGTCATTTGCACGCCCGACGTTCGACTCGGGCCCGCCATCGTAGCCAAGGCCAAGGCCGCCAATCTGAAGGTTGTCACCGTCGACGACCGCTTCGTCGGCGCCGACGGCAAATTCATCACCGAGGTGCCCTATCTCGGCATGTCCGCCACGAAAGTGGGCGAGATGTCCGGACGCACCCTCGCCGAGGAGATGAAGCGCCGCGGCTGGAATCCCGCCGAAACCGCCGCCTGCATCGTCACCTTCGAAGAGCTCGACACCGCCCGCCAGCGCACCGACGGCATCATCTCCGCGCTCACCGCCGCCGGGTTCCCGACCGACCGCATCTTCAAGGCGCCGCAAAAGACCACCGACATCCCCGGCAGCTTCGACGCCACCAACGCCCTCCTTGCCCAGAAGACCGGCATCAAGAACTGGCTCGTCGCCGGCATGAACGACACCGCCACGCTTGGTGCCGTCCGCGCCACCGAGGGCCAGGGTTACGCCGCCGCGAATGTCATCGGCATCGGCATCAACGGCACCGACTGCATCGACGAGTTGCGCAAGCCCTCCGCCACCGGCTTCCACGGCTCCATCTACGTTTCCGCCTCCTCGGAAGGCTTTCTCACCGCCGAGATGCTCTACCTCTGGGTCAAGGAGGGCAAAACGCCCCCTCTCGAGACCTGGACCACCGGTCGTCTCATCACCCGTGAAAACTTCGAGGAAGTCTTGAAGTCCGAGGGCGTGCTCTGACCGGCTCCGGCCTCTTCGCTCTCACCATCCGCCTTCGTTCGTTTCCATGAACGTCTTCGCCCGCGCGTCCGTCGCCTCGCTCGATTTTGTCGCGCTCGCCAAGGAGTTTCCCGGCGTGCGCGCGCTCGACGACGTGTCGTTCTCCGTGCGCGGCGGCTGCGTCCACGCGTTGATGGGGGAAAACGGAGCCGGCAAATCCACCCTGCTCAAGATCCTCAGCGGCGCCTACCGGCCTAGCTCCGGCTCGGTGCGTCTCGACGGGATCGAACGAGTCTTCGGCTCCACCGCCGAGGCCATCGCGGCCGGGGTGGCCGTCATTTACCAGGAGCTGCATCTCGTGTCCGAGATGACGGTCGCGGAGAATCTGCTCATCGGCCGTTATCCTCGACGTGGCCTGCTTCTGGATCGCGCCGCGCTTCGCTCCGAGGCCGCCCGCCTGCTCGCACTCGTCGGCGAAGACATCTCGCCAGACACCCGCCTCGGCCGTCTCTCCCTCGCGCAGCGCCAGATGGTCGAGATCGCCAAGGCGCTCGGACGCGGCGCGCGCGTCGTCGCCTTCGACGAGCCGACTAGCAGCCTCTCCGCCAAGGAAACCGCGCGCCTCTTCGCCATCATCCGTGATCTCAAGGCCCGCGGACACGCCATCCTCTACGTGACCCACCGCATGGATGAGGTCTACGAGATCTGCGACGCCGCCACCGTCCTCCGCGACGGCAGTCACGTCGTCACCCACGACTCGCTCGCCGCCGTCACGCGCGACGCGCTGGTGAAGAGCATGGTCGGTCGCGAGCTGACCAACGTCTACAACTACCGCCCGCGCCTCCAGCGCCCCGAGGGCCTCGAGGTCACCGGCCTCGCCGGCCCCGGCCTGCGCGCGCCCGTCTCCTTCTCCGTGAAACGCGGCGAGGTGCTTGGCTTTTTCGGTCTCGTCGGCGCCGGTCGCAGCGAGCTCATGCGCCTGGTTTGCGGCGCGGTCGAGCCGAGCGCCGGAGAGGTTAAGATCCACGGCGCGCGCCTGGCCTCCGGCTCGCCCCGCGCCGCGATTCGCGCCGGCCTGGTTTTCTGCCCCGAGGATCGGAAAAAGGAGGGCATCGTCGCCATCCGATCCGTGGCGGAGAACATCAACCTGAGCGCGCGCCGCTCGCGCCTGCGCGCCGGTCTCTTTCTCGATTTCACCTGGGAGAAGCGCAACCCCCGCGAGAAAATCGCCGGCCTGCGCGTGCGCACCGCCTCGGCCGATACGCTCATCGGCACCCTGTCCGGCGGTAACCAGCAAAAGGCCATCCTCGCCCGCTGGCTCTCGGAAAACGTGCGCGTCATCGTCCTCGACGAGCCGACGCGCGGCATCGACATCGGCGCGAAGAGCGAAATCTACGCGCTCATCCACGAACTGGCCGAGACCGGCGTCGCCGTTGTCATCGTGTCCAGCGAGCTGCCCGAGGTGCTCGGCATCTCCGACCGCGTCATCGTGATG
The DNA here is from genome assembly GCA_039804465.1 of Verrucomicrobiota bacterium. GTDB lineage: Bacteria > Verrucomicrobiota > Verrucomicrobiia > Opitutales > Opitutaceae > IMCC26134_A. The sequence continues at coordinate 5,459 of JBDLWD010000222.1, forward strand.
CGCGAGGGCCTGGTGGCCGCCGAGTTCGCCCGCGAGTCCGCCACCCCCGAGGCCGTCCTGCGCGCCGCGCTGCCCTCCGGCTCTTCCGTCTCCGCCGCGGCCGCCTAACCCTTTTTCCCCGCTCGATGAGTTCCAACGCTTCCGCCTCCGCCCCGGCCTCGCCTTTCTCCCGTCTGTGGGATTCGGCCGGCATGCTGCTGGTTTTCGCCCTGCTCTTCGTCGGATGCTCGATCTTCGTGGAGAACTTTTTCTCCGTCGCGAATCTTCGCGGCCTCGCGCTCTCCGTCTCCACCATCGGCATGATCGCGTGCATGATGATGTTCTGCCTCGCGTCGGGCGATTTCGACCTCTCCGTCGGCTCCGTCGTCGCCTTCGCCGGCGTGCTCGGCGCCACGGTCATGAATGCCACCGGCAACGTCGCGCTCGGCGTCGCCGCCGCGCTGGGTTCGGGCGCGCTGGTCGGCTTTGTGAACGGCGTGCTGGTGGCGCGCGTCGGCATCAACGCCCTCATCACCACGCTCGCTTCGATGCAGATCGTGCGCGGCCTGGGGTTCATTGCCTCGGACGGGCGCGCGGTCGGCATCCGCACCGATTCGTTCTTCGCCTTCGGCAACAGCGCCCTTCTCGGCGTGCCCACGCCGGTCTGGCTGACGATCGGCTGCTTCGCGATTTTCGGCGTGCTGCTCAACCTTACCATTTTCGGCCGAAACGCTCTCGCCATCGGCGGCAACAAGGAGGCGGCGCATCTCGCCGGCGTGCCGGTCACGCGCATCAAGGTCGTGATCTTCACCCTGCAAGGTTTGGTGGCCGCCTTCGCCGGCCTGGTGCTTGCCGCGCGCATGACCAGCGGCCAGCCCAACACCTCCCAGGGGTTGGAACTCGAGGTGATTTCCGCCTGCGTGCTCGGCGGCGTCTCGCTCAGCGGCGGCGTGGCCCGCATCGGGGCGGTCGTGGCCGGCGTGCTCATCATGGGCCTGGTGCAAAACGCCATGAATCTTCTCAACATCCCGCCTTTCTATCAATACGTCGCGCGCGGTCTCATCTTGCTCGGCGCGGTGATGCTAGACCGCTTCAAGCGCCGCGCCTGACGCCGGTCGCCCAAGTCTTTCTCCTCCTCCATTCCCATGCTCGAAGAACTCAAACGCGAAGCCTATGAAGCCAACGTTGCCCTGCCGAAACACGGGTTGATCAACCTGACCTTCGGCAACGCCTCCGCCATCGACCGCGCGAAGGGCATCTTTGCCATCAAACCCTCGGGCGTCGCCTACGCCGACTTGAAGCCTTCTGACATGGTCCTCATCGACCTCGACGGCAAAAAAATC
>JBDLWD010000223.1:0-3284 GCA_039804465.1 Verrucomicrobiota bacterium
CGTCGCGGCCCAAGTGGCGCCAGTCGATGATCGCGCCTTTGGAGCCTTCGGGGCGGGCGGCGAAGCGGCGGGCGAGGATGACGCCCAGGATGATGGCGGGAGATTCCATGAGGGCCATGGCGGCGACCATGTGGCCGGAATAGGTCACTCCGTGTTGGGTGAGAAAACCGGTGGCGGTGATGAAGGTGACTGCGCTCACCGAGCCGTAGGTTGCGGCGAGACCGGCGGCGTCGGCCGCCCCGAAGCGGCTGCGGAGCGCGAAAAAAGTCCAGATCGGCACCACCACGGAGGCGGCGATGGCGGCAAGCATGGTGGACGCGACCCCGCCTCCCAAGCCGCTCTGCGCGAGCGAGACGCCGCCCTTGAAGCCAATCGCGAAGAGCAAAAAGAGCGAGAGGGTCTTGGCGGCGGGCGGCGGAATCTCGAGATCGCTGCGAAGCAGCGTGGCACCTAGTCCGAGGATAAAAAGCAGGATGGGTGCGGAGAGAAGATTGTTGGCGAAGTCGGCGAGCATGGATGGGAAAGTGTTTAGGTGCCGTCAGGCTTTGAGCCCGACCTGCGCGGCAGAGGAGCGGTCGAGCCCGGTGCAGGCTCGTGCCGGCTAGATTTGAGCCGCCGTTTGGATCTTGGTGTCTTTACCGAGGGTGCGGCGGATCATGGTGCGCGCTTTCACGACGGAAGCGGTCTGGCCCGCAAGTGTGGGCGGGGTAGGTATGGCATGAAGCGTGGCAGGTTGAAACTGGCTCATCGCCGACACTTTAACGCCTTGAGTTGTTTTAGACGATTACATGGATTTGAAGTTGTCGTTAAGTTTAAGTTAATCAAAGAGGGACGGGCATGTCCTTTCTCAATTACCATCACCTGCGGTATTTCAGGGTGATCGCGCGCGAGCTGAGTCTGACGCGCGCGGCGGAGAAGCTGAATCTTTCGACCCCGGCCTTGAGCATACAATTGAAGCAGCTCGAGGAGAGTCTGGGGCACGCGTTGTTCACGCGGGAGCGGGGCGGCTTGCAGCTAACGGAAGCGGGGAGGCTGGCGCTGGAGTATGCGGAGACGATAGGGCGGACGGGCGAGGAGCTGATGGACGTGATGCAACACCGGCCGCGCGGAGGGCGCCAGGTGTTGCGCGTGGGCGCGGTGGCCACGTTGTCGCGTAACTTTTTGATCGGGTTTCTGCGCCCCGCTTTACACTTGGCGGACGTCGAGGTGGTGGTGCGTTCGGGCGGTCTGCGGGAGTTGCTGGTCTCGCTGCAATCGCACCAGGTGGATCTGGTGCTTTCGAACCAGCCGGCGCGGCGCGATGCGGAGACGCCCTGGCACAGTCATCTTTTGGCGGAGCAACCGGTGAGCCTGGTGGGTGTGCCGCAGTGGAAAAAGAAACGGCTGAAGTTTCCCGAGGATTTTTCCGACGTGCCGGTGATCCTGCCCAGTCTGGAGAGCAACACGCGGGCGGGGTTTGACCGCATGCTTTCGGCTGCGGGGGCGCGGCCGCGCGTGATCGCGGAGGTGGACGACATGGCGACCTTGCGCTTGCTGGCGCGCGAAGGCGAGGGGCTGGCGCTGGTGCCGCCGGTGGTGGTGCGCGACGAGATCGAGCGCGGAGAGCTGGTGGAGACGCACCGCGTGCCGGAGCTGCGGGAGACGTTTTACGCCATCACGCCGAGCCGTCGTTTCCCGAATCCGCTCGTGGGCGAATTGGTGGAGCGCACCGCGCGGTCGGCGAAGTAGGCGCCGCGCATCGGTCGAGGCGGAGCGAGCGACGGGCGGGTTATCCCGCGCGGATGTTCAGGCCTTTGACGACCGGACGCAGACCGGGCAGGGCCTGGATCTTCGCGAGAATGGCGGCCTGGTGAAAGCGCAGTTCGTTGCCGGCGACGGGCTGGTTGTAGAGGATGGTGAGACGCCCCTTAGGATCGATCTGGCCGGCGTGCGAATAATGGGCGATGGCGGGGCCGACGATGGCCGGCCAGTTTTCGCGAATGGCGTCCTCGGGCGTGGTGCGCCCGATGTGATGTTTGACCAGCAACTCGTCGAGCAGGGGGCCGAGGGCGAGGGTGGGGCGCTTGATTTGTCGCGCCGGGGTGTCGTCCGGCACGCCGCGCAGGTCGGCCACGAGCTGGCGGGCGACTTTGCGGAAGGTGTCGGGTTGCTCGGGCATGGGACGGGCAGCAGGGGGCGTGGAGCCAGGGGCGGGGAGAGGAATCAGTCCTTCGCGGCGCGCACGTCGAGAGCGTCGCGCAGACCGTCGCCGAGGAGATTGAGCGCCAGCAAGGTGAGGGCGAAAACCGTGCCAGGGAAGATTAGCAGCCAGGGATAAGACTCCATCTTGTCCGCGCCGTCCTTGATCAGCGTGCCCCAGGAGCTGAGCGGGGCGTCGACGCCGAGGCCGAGGAAACTGAGGAAACTCTCCAGCATCATCACGGCGGGGATGGTGAGCGTGGTGAAAACGATGACGGGGCCGAGCACGTTGGGCAGGATGTGGCGAAACAGGATGCGGGCGTGGCCGTAGCCGAGGGTGCGGGCGGCCTCGACGTATTCCATTTTTTTCACGGTCAACACCTGGCCGCGGACGATGCGCGCCATCGTGAGCCATTCGACCGCGCCGATGGCGGCGAAGAGACCGAGGATCTTGCCCACGCCCTGGAGGTCGGCGAAAGGCGTCAGCCCGAGGACGGTGAAGCCGCGCAGCCAGGCGTCGAGCGCGTGCATGGGCTCCTTGAGGAAAACCATGATCAGGATGACGAAGATGGTGAACGGGAGCGCGTAGAGAATGTCCACGACGCGCATGAGCAGGGCGTCGAGCTTGCCGCCCGCGTAGCCGGCGACGGCGCCGTAGGTCACGCCCACGATCAGCGCGACGAGCGAGGCGACGAGGCCGACCATCAGCGAGATGCGGCCCCCGTAGAGGAGCCGAGCGAGCAGGTCGCGCCCGAGCTCGTCCGTGCCGAGCCAATGTTCGGCCGAGGGCGCCGTGGCGCCCCGGGCGAGATTTTGGGCTTCGTAGGAGTGGGCGAGAAAGGGCGGCGCGGCCACGCAAACGAAGGCGAGGACGGCGACGAAGACGCCCGCGACCACGGCGAGCCGGTTCCGGCGCAGGCGCAGCCAGGCATCGCGCCAAGGCGAGTGGGCGGGGCCTTCGGCGGGCGGAGTGGCGTCAATCATTGATTGACTAGTGGCTTGGGGGGCGGGGCTCATGGGCTGGCGCGCGAAGGAGGGCCGGGGTTATTCGAACTTCAGCCGGGGGTTGAGCCAGACCTGGACGAGGTCGACGAGCAGGTTGAGGG
>JBDLWD010000224.1:0-13024 GCA_039804465.1 Verrucomicrobiota bacterium
AAGGCAGCGTGGCGCAGAGCAGGCCGAGGCCGAGCAGGGGGCGGCGGGCGTGCAGCCAGGAGGCGAGCAGGAGGATGGCGGCGTTGGCGGCGCTGAGCGCGTAGACCGCCCAGGCCTGAAAATCGTTGGGGAAGGGGATGGTGCGGTTGAGCAGCAGGCCGCCCATCGGCATCGCGAAGGCGAAGGCGAAGATGGCGAGGCGCTCGGAGCGCGGCTGCCAGGTCTCGATGTCGCGCAGGCCGAGCGCGAGGGCGCGGATGACGCCGATAAACATCGCCAGCCCGGCGCCGACGACGAGAACGGCGAAGGTTATGGCGCCGAAGGCGATGAAGGCTTCGCCGAGGCGGATGATTTGAAAAATCAGGAAGAGCAGCACTGGCGCGCCGATGGCGAGCGCGAGGCTGACGCCGATGGAGCGGCCGTCGCTGCGGCCCGGCCGGGCGCAGGCGATGCGCAGGAGGCCCCAGAAGAGCGGCACCATGGCGAAGGCGAACTGGTTGTAGAGGTAGCGCTCGGGCGGATAGATCCAGGACGTGACCGAGTCGGGCAGCAGGCCGCGGTCGATCCAGCTGAAGGCGAGCCAGAGGTAGGCGACGTTGATCAACACGGCGGGCGCGCCCCACCATGCGGAGTGGGCGGCGGCGACGTCGGCGTCTTGGCTCGCCCAGCGGAGGCGGCGCTTCACCAAGCTGTAAATCGTGAGCGCGGCGCCGAGATTGAAGAGCCCGGCGAGGCCGAGGATGCAGGCGTTTCTTCGCTGGGCGGTGTCCATGTTGCCCTCGATGAGCGCGTAGCCCTGCACGTTGAGCAGGAGGAGCAGGAGGATGGGCAGGGCCCAGAGCCATAGGGCGGCTGCGGGGCCGAGGACGACGGGGGGCAGAAGCGGGCGGGGCTCGTCGGCGGGCTTAGGCGCGGGCGGTAGCGGAGGGGTGTCCATGGAGTTCGAGGAGAAGGTTGAGCGCGATGAGGGCGGGCAGAAAGACGCCGGCGCCGGCGAGCATGTGCAGGAAGGGCTCGTAGGCCGGAGGCACGCGCGAGATGACCCAGTGGTGCGCGTGGGCGACGGCGACGATGCGGAGGGCGTTGACGAAGAGCGTGAGGGGCAGGGCCGCGAGGAGGGCTGCGGCGGAGACCACGGGCAGCCAGGCGAGGCCGCGCGCGCGGCGCATGAGGTGCCAGCCGAGCACGGTGGCGGCCATGAGGTAGAAGTCGGTTGCGGAGCAGGCCTTGGTCACGAGGACGGGCTGGGCGGCGAAAGGCAGGGCCCAGCCCTCGTCGATGCGTAGGCCGGGAGCGCCGAGGAAGAGGCTGGCGAGGCGGGCGGCGCCGCGGGCGAAGAGTTCGAGCGGGAGTTCCGGAGCTAACCGCAGGGCCAGGAGGCCACCGGCGAGGGCAAGTGCGGCGGCCGAGAGAGGACCCAGCGGGAGTGTCGTCGTCGGCTGGCGCATGTTCGGCGTTTGCAGGCCACGATCAGAGACTGGGCGCATGCGGAGACAACGCCGCATTGGCCGGCGTGGGAGCTGTATGCGCAGCGGCCGAGCGGATTCGCCATCTCCGCGCTACCGCGCTAGGTTCGCTGACCTCACGCCGGAATATAATCCAAATAAGTGCCGAGCCAGCGTTCGGCGTCGGCAACGGGTTGGCCGCAGCGGGTGGCGTAGTCCTCGAGCTGATCCTTCCCGAGCTTGCCTACGGCGAAATATTTCGAGTCGGGGTGGTTGCAGATGAAGCCGCTGACGGAGCTGGCGGGATACATGGCGCAGCTTTCGGTGAGCCGGATGCCGATCTCTTTTTCCACCGGCACGAGGTTCCAGATCTCGGGCTTGTGGCGGTGGTCGGGGCAGGCGGGGTAGCCGGGGGCGGGGCGGATGCCGCGGTATTTTTCGCGGATGATGTCCTGCGGGGTGAGCTTTTCCTCGCGGCCGTAGCCGCAGAGGTCGCGGGCACGCTTGTGGAAATACTCGGCCATGGCCTCGGCGATGCGGTCGCCGAGAGACTGGACGAGGATGGCGTTGTAGTCGTCGTTCGCGGCCTTGAACTCGGCGGCGAATTTTTCCACGCCTGGACCCGCGGTGACGGCGAACTGGCCGAGGTAGTCGACGCGGCCGCTGTCACGCGGGGCGAGGTAGTCGGCGAGGCTGAGGCAGGGCTTGCCTCCGTCGTGGTCGAGCTGCTGGCGCAGGAAGTGGAAGGTGTGGAGGACGCGCGAGCGGGTCTCGTCGGCGTAGATCTCGACCGAGTCGCCGACCGAGTTGGCCGGCCAGAAGGTGAGGACGGCCCTGGGTTGGAAGCGGTTTTCGGCGATGATGCGGGCGAACATTTTCTTCGCGTCGGCGAAGAGCTTGGTCGCCTCGGCGCCGACGACCTCGTCGGTGAGAATGTCGGGGTAGCGACCGTGGAGCTCCCAAGCGCTGAAGAAGGGGGCCCAGTCGATGAACTCCTCGTCGAGTAGGGTCTTTACCGATACGTCGGTGAAGACGCGGGTGCCGAGGAAGTCGGGGCGAGGGATGTCGACGGAGGCCCAGTCGAACTTGGGCGCGCGGGCGCGGGCGTCGGCGAGGGAGAGGAGGGGGCGGCGGGAGCGGCGGCCGGCGAACTCCTCGCGCTGCTTGTCCTGGCGGGCGGTGTTGTCGGCGAGGAAGGCGGGCTTTTGCTCGGGGGAGAGCAGGGAGCTGACGACGTTGACCACGCGGGAGGCGTCGAGGACGTGGACGACGCCGTGCGGATACTCGGGGGCGATCTTGACCGCGGTGTGGGCGAGCGAGGTGGTGGCGCCGCCGACGAGGAGCGGCACGGTGAAGCCTTCGCGCTTCATCTCGCGGGCGACGTGGACCATTTCGTCGAGCGAGGGGGTGATGAGGCCGGAGAGGCCGATGACGTCGGCGCCGACGCGGCGGGCCTCGGCGAGGATCTTGTCGCAGGGGACCATGACGCCGAGGTCGATCACCTCGTAGTTGTTGCAGGCGAGGACGACGCCGACGATGTTCTTGCCGATGTCGTGGACGTCGCCCTTGACGGTCGCGATGAGGAACTTGCCCTGGGCGCGGGTGGATTCGCCGGCGGCGGCGGCGCGTTTTTTCTCCTCCTCCATGAAGGGCGTTAGGTAGGCGACGGCGCGTTTCATGACGCGGGCGCTCTTCACGACCTGGGGGAGGAACATCTTGCCGGCGCCGAAGAGGTCGCCGACGACGCGCATGCCGTCCATGAGCGGGCCCTCGATGATGTCGAGCGGGCGCGGGTAGCGGGCGGCGTTTTGGCGGACCTCCTCCGTGTCCTGCTCGACGAACTGGTCGATGCCCTTGATGAGGGCGTGCTTGAGGCGCTCCTCGGCTGGCTCCTGGCGCCAGGCGTCGACGGGGGCGGCGGCGGCGACGGCGCCGCCGGCCTTGGCGGCGTCGAGCTCGGCCTTGATGGCGTCGGCCTTGACGATGAGGCGCTCGGTGGCGTCGGGGCGGCGGTTGAGGATGACGTCCTCGACGAGGTCGCGGAGGGCGGGCTCGATCTCGTCGTAGTTGCCGAGCATGCCGGCGTTGACGATGGCCATGTCCATGCCGGCGCGGATGGCGTGGTAGAGGAAGACGGTGTGGATGGCCTCGCGGACGGGGTTGTTGCCGCGGAAGGAGAAGGAGACGTTGGAGAGGCCGCCGGAGACCTTGGCGCGGGGGAGGGTGGCCTTGATGACGCGGGTGGCCTCGATGAAATCGACCGCGTAGTTGTTATGCTCCTCGATGCCGGTGGCGACGGTGAGGATGTTGGGATCGAAGATGATGTCCTCGGGCGGGAAGCCGGCGACGTCGACGAGGAGGCGGTAGGCGCGGGTGCAGATGCGCACCTTCTCGTCCTTGGTGGCGGCCTGGCCTTGCTCGTCGAAGGCCATGACGACGGCGGCGGCGCCGTAGCGGCGGATGAGGCGGGCGCGGCGGAGAAACTCGGCCTCGCCGTCCTTGAGCGAGATGGAGTTCACGACGCCCTTGCCCTGCAGGCACTGTAGTCCGGCTTCCAATACGCTCCACTTGGAGGAGTCGATCATCACGGGCACGCGGGTGATGTCGGGCTCGGCGGCGATCAGGTTGAGGAACTTGACCATCGTCGTCTCCCCGTCGATGAGGGCCTCGTCGACGTTGATGTCGATGACGTTGGCGCCGCTCTCGACCTGTTGTTTGGCGATGGCGAGGCAGGCGTCCCAGTCGCCGGCCTTGAGGGCTTTGGCGAACTTGGGCGAACCGGTGATGTTGGTGCGCTCGCCGATGACGAGGAAGTTGGAGGCGGCTGAGGAGGCGGTGGACACGGTTAGGAAATTAAACGCAGAGACGCGGATGCGCGGAGAGGGAAAACCGGGAGCGGGCTGAGGTGCGTTGAGTGGTCTGCGCCTCAGAGTTAAGCGGTTTGGCGTTTGAAGGCTTACTTGGCGAATACCGCAGGGAGCCCTTTTTCGGGGTCGACGAACTCGATCGCGGTGACGCGGGCGGAGGCGTCCAGGCGGAGGACGGTGAGCTGGCCGGGCCGGGCGGGGTAGCGGGCGAGGAAGGTCTCGGCGTCGGCGAGGAGGATGCGGTGCGGGTAGCGCTTCATCTTGGGCAGGGCGAAGAAGCGGCCGACGGAGGGCATGCCGTAGATGTTGGCGATGAAGACGGCCTGATGCTCGCCGAGGAAGGAGGCGCCTTTTTCGGCGAAGAAGGCGTTGGCGTCCTTGCCGGCGGACATCTCGAAGCTGACGACGATGACGCGGACCGCGCCGGGCTCGAAGGTGTAGTCCTTCTCGTGCTGGTCCTTGGTGGTGAAGGAGGCGAAGGTGTCGCCGACCTTGTAGGTCTGGGCCGTGTCGGCGGCGCGGGCGGCGGGAGCGGTGGCGACGAAGCCGAGGCTGGCGAGAGCGAAGGCGAGGAGGGCTAGGAGGGGTTTCATGGAATTCAGGCGGTGAGCGGTTCGAGGCCGCTGAGGCGGAGGGCGGGAGGGATGGACGGGAGGGCGCGGGGCTTTACGCCCTGCACGGCCTTGGCGATGGCGGCGATGTGCGGGGGCGTGGAGCCGCAGCAGCCGCCGACGAGGTTGACCAGGCCGGCGTCGGCGAACTCGCGGAGGACGGCGGCCATGTCGGCGGGCGTCTCGTCGTAGCCGCCAAAGGCGTTGGGCAGGCCGGCGTTGGGGTAGCAGGTGACGTGGCACTCGGCGATGCGCGAGAGCTCCTCGATGTAGGGGCGCATGGCGCGTCCGCCGAGGGCGCAGTTGATGCCGACGGAGAAGGGGCGCGCGTGGCGGATGGAGTTGTAGAAGGCCTCGGTGGTCTGGCCGGAGAGGGTGCGGCCGGAGGCGTCGGTGATGGTTACGCTGACCATCACGGGCAGGCGCACGCCGCGGCGCTCGAAGACCTCGTCGATGGCGAAGAGGGCGGCCTTGGAATTGAGGGTGTCGAAGATGGTCTCGACGAGGAGGATGTCGGCGCCGGCGTCGATGAGCGCCTCGATCTGTTGGGTGTAGGCCGTCACGACCTGGGCCCAGGTGACGGCGCGGTAGTCGGGCCGGTTGACGTCGGGCGACATCGAGAGCGTGCGGTTGAGCGGGCCGATGGCGCCGGCGACGAAGCACTTGCGGCCGGGCGTGGCGCGCTCGGCGGCCTGGGCGGCGCGGCGGGCGCAGGCGACGGCGGCGTGGTTGAGCTCGGTGACGATCTCTTCGAGGTGATAGTCGGCCATGCCGATGGTCGTGGCGGAGAAACTGTTGGTCTCCACGATGTCGGCGCCGGCGGCGAAGTAGGCGGCGTGGATCTCCTCGATCACCGAAGGCTTGGTGATGCAGAGGAGGTCGTTGTTGCCCTTAAGGTCGTGGGGGAAATCCTTGAAACGTTCGCCGCGGAAATCGGCCTCGGAGAGCTTGTAGGTCTGCACCATCGAGCCCATCGCGCCGTCGAGCACGACGATGCGCTTTGCGAAAAGCGCGCGCAGGGCGGCGAAGGACGGGTGCTCGGCGAGCGGGGCGGCGGTGGCGACGGCGGACATGGTTGAACGGAGAAGGAGGCGAAACGAGGGCGGACGGAAGGCGATTTTCCCTCTCAGGTCAAAAACATATCTTTACTTTCAAATATGTTGATATGTTTATTGGCGTGTTCGTGATTCCGTTTCTCAAGCAACGGGTGCGCATTGTTCGCCAAGCCTTAGGGGGTGAACAAGGCTCGCACGGGGCGGCAGGAGGGTGGAAGCTCGGCCTCGTTCGCGTTCTTTTGCACGTTTTGGAAGTCGGGGAAGGCCGTGGGAATCGGCCACAGTTGCGCTGCGGTATCGTGTTACAAACTCCCACCTCGTCGGCGAACGACGGGGGCAGGGCCAATCGGGTTGGCAACCCGGTGAAGGCGGGAGCGAGGAAGCGCGCCTTGCGCGAATTTCAGATTTGAAATCTCAAATCTCAGATTCGTGCGCGGTGCGCACGAAGCACGGAGTCCGAATATCCGGTCCGAGACGTCTCACGCGTCGGTCGCCAAACTTTTGCGGGCGACCCGCCGCGAAATCTTCATCGCAAAAATGAAGCGTGAGAGCATGTCGGTCGCGACGCGCGCCGGTCCCGTTCATGGGGCCGCGCCTGGTCGGCGGTTCGTCTGCTCGCACTCCGACAGACAACCATGAATCAACCCACTCCCTTCCGGAGCGCTCCAGTGCTCCGGCCTGCCTTTGTCGTCGCGGCGCTTGCGCTGCCTGCTCTGTCCGCCCTCGCCGAGGCGGCTTCGCCGCCCGCCCAGGAATCGGTCGTCGAGTTGCATCCGCTCCTCGTGGCGGCGCGCCGCGTCCCCGAGGCGCCCTTCGACGTGCCAGCGCATACGCAGGTGATCACGCGCGAACAGATCCGCGACAGCGGCGCCACCAGCCTCATCGATCTGCTCACCACCGAGGCCAACCTCGACTTCACCTCCATCTCCGGCAGTCCGGCCAACACGAAGGTTTCGCTGCGCGGCACCGGGAGCGCCGGCACCGGGCGGACGCTGGTGCTCCTGGACGGCGCGCGCGCCAACCGCGCCGACATGGGCGACTTCAATTGGCTGCAGTTCAGCCTGCAGGACATCGAGTCTATCGAGGTCGTGCAGGGGCCGCAGGGCGCCTTCTACGGGGACAACGCGATCGGCGGCGTCATCAAGATCAACACCCTCCGCAAGCCATCCGCGAGCGGCGGCTCCGCTCAGGTCGTGGTGGGCGGTGACGACACCCTGAAACTAGGCGCCGGCTACACCGAGCTCATCGGCCCCGCCTGGGCCGACGCCTCCCTCGGCCACGAAAACTCCGGCGGCTGGCGCGTGCACTCCGGCTACGACAGCGTCTCCGGCTCGGTCGGTCTCGGCTACGACAACGGCAAAAACTCCCTCACCCGCGTCCGCGCCTCCTACCTCGACAACACCTACGACCAGCCCGGCTACCTCACGCCCGCGCAATTCCGCGAAGACCCGCGCCAGGAGGGCAACAACTCCTCCAACGGCACCTCCGAATACCGCCGCATCACCGCGAGCAACGAGTTCGGCGCCAACGGGGAGACCAAGCTCTTCACCGACGCCGGCCTCAACCTCGTCGACGAATATTACCTTGGCGGCTTCGGCACCGCCTTCGACCGCGACATCCAGGGCGTCTTCCTCTCGCCCAAGCTGCGCCTTGTGCGCGGACCGTTCACTCTCACCCCCGGCGTCGACTTCGGCCACGACCGGCTCGATGTCGTCGTCGACGGATTCGCCGACACCCGCGCCCGCCTCGACCGCCAAGTCGTCAGCCCCTATCTCGGCGCCGAGTGGGCCGTCACCGAGCAGGTCTCGCTCTCCGGCGCCGCCCGCCACGAGTGGAACACCATCCGCGCCCGCGAGGAGATCTCAGGCGTCCGCGACGACCGCACCGACACCGGCGACGCCTGCCAGCTAGCGGTGAACTACAAGCCCCGGGTCGAGCTGCGCCTCTACGCCAAATACGACCGCGCCTTCCGCTTCCCCGCGACCGACGAGATATCCTATTACCAAGGCTTTCTCGGCGGCCCCTCCTCCACGCCGGTTTTCTTCAATCCCGAGCTGCGCCCCGAGATCAGCGAAAACCACGAGATCGGCGCCGACTACTGCGGCAACGGATGGGGCGGCGGCGCCTCCGTCTACCACCTCTCCACCAAGGACGAGATCTTCTTCAACAACGCCACCAGCCTGAACGAAAATCTCGCCCGCACCCGCCGGGTCGGCACACAAATCAACCTCGGTTACGACGCCGGCTTCGCCGCTCTCCGCACGCGCGCTGACCACGTGGACGCCGAGCTGGTCGACGCCTCCGCCGGCACCGGCATCAACGAAGGCCGGCTGCGCGTGACGCCCGAGTGGCGCATCACCACCACCGCCCTTGTCCGCCCCGTCGAGCGCGTCGAGCTCGGCGTCACCCACCGTTATATCGCCGGCAGCTTGGTCGACGATTCCTACGCATCGGCTAACCCCGACGAGACCGCCGGCGTCGGCCTGGTCGACGCGCGTCTCACCTACCTGCCCAGCAAGCAGTGGCGCCTCTTCGCCGGCGTGAACAACCTCTTCGACAAGGACTACATCTCCTACGTCGGCATCGGTTTTCCGCCGCCGACCTTCGCGCCGACCACAGCCATCTACCCAGGCCAGGGCCGCTGGATTTACGCGGGCGCCAGTGTTCGCTTCTAAAAGCAACCGATGTCCCGACGCCTGCTCCCGCTCCTCCTCTGCCTTTGCGCGCTGACCGGCACGGCCGCGCCGGCGGCGCGCGTCGTATCGCAGACGGTAGGGAGCGACGAGCTGCTGCTCGCGGTGGCCGCGCCCGGGCAGATCGCGGCGCTATCGCACCTTGCAAGCGATCCTGCGTTTTCCGGCGTGGCGCGCGAGGCCGCCGCCCATCCTCGGATCACGCTTGGCGACGCAGAGACGATCCTGCGATTCCTCCCCACGCTCGCCCTCTTCGCCGACTACAGCCGCGTCGAGTTGGTCGAGCAGGTGCGTCGTGCCGGCGTGGAGGTCATGATCTTCGACCGCTACAAGACGCTGGAGGACGCGCACGCCAACCTGCGCCGGCTCGCCGCCGAGCTGGGGTCCGACGCCGAGGCGCGGGCGGAGCGTATCGTGAATTCGGATACGGCCAGGCTTGCCGCGCTGCGCGAAAAACTCGCCCGGGCGAAGCCCGTGCGCGTCATCGCGCCCTCCACCTACGGCGTGATCGCCGGCGGCGGCACCACTTTTCAGGACCTCTGCGACCGGGCGGCGGCGGAGAATCTGGCGGCCACGCTCGGCGGCCTGCGCGGCCACGCCGCGCCGCCCGGCGAGCGGCTGCTGATGTGGCCCATTGACCGCGTGGTGCTCGCGGGCGAAACCGTCGGGGCGGCGCTCGCGCCCTACCGCCGGCTGCCGCCCTATCAATTCATGCCCGCGGTGCGCGAGGGGCGCGCGGCGGTCGTGCCGGGCTGGATGCTCGGCTGCGTGAGTCACCTGCGCGTGGAGGCCTATGAGGCGCTCGCGCGCGCGCTGCACCCGGAGCTTTTCGCCGAATGAAGTCTTTCCGCGCAGTCCCGACTCTGGCGCTCGCGTTTGTCGCGCTGCTCGGTCTCGCCGCGCTCTCGCTCGCGGTGGGCGACGCGCGCCTTTCGCCCTCGCAACTGCTGGACGGGCTGCTGCGGCGGGACGAGTTCGCCGCGACGATTGTCTGGAATATTCGCATGCCGCGCCTACTGGTCGCGACGCTGGTCGGGGCCGCGCTCTCGGCCAGCGGCCTCGTGATGCAGGCCTACTTTCGCAACGGGCTGGCCAGCCCGGGGCTGCTTGGCGTGAGCGCGGGCGGGGCGGCGGGCGCGGTGGTGGCCATAGGCTGCGGGCTGGCCGCGGTGTCGCTCCTCACGGTGCCGCTCTTCGCCGTGGCGGGCGCGCTGGCCGCCACCGGTGCGGTCATCCTGCTGGCGCGGCGCGGAGCGAGCACGGAGCGCCTGCTGCTCGCGGGCGTGGCGCTCAACGCCCTGCTCGGCGCGGTCACCAGCTACGTGCTCTCCACGCACACCCTGACCTACGAGCGAAACGCGCAGATTCTCTTCTGGCTCATCGGCGGCCTGGAGGATCGCACGTGGGAGCATGTCTGGATGGCCGCGCCCGTGCTGCCCGCCGCGTTGCTGCTTCTGCCGCTGGGACGTCCGATGGATCTGCTCAGCCTGGGCGCGGAGGAGGCGCAGAGCCTTGGCGTGGACGTGCGCCGCTTGCGCCGCCGCTTGCTCGCGCTCTCGACTATTCTTACCGCGCTCGCCACCGCGGTCGCGGGCACGGTGGGCTTCGTCGGCCTCGTCGTGCCGCATATCCTGCGTCTGCTGGTCGGGCCCGAGCATCGACTCCTCGTGCCGCTCTCGCTTGTGGCCGGCGCGACTTTCGTCGTCGGGTGCGATCTGCTCGGGCGCGCCTCGGGCGATCTGCGGCTGGGCATCGTGACCGCGCTCATCGGGGGACCGTTTTTTCTGTGGCTGCTTCGGAGGGATGAGCGATGAGCGGCGCCGCTCCCGCATTGTCGTTGGAAAACGTCTCCGTGCCCGGTCGGCTGCGCGCGCTCAGCCTGTCCGTCTCGCCGGGTCGTCTGGTCGGGCTGATCGGCCCCAACGGCTCGGGCAAATCGACCCTGCTTGCGGCGGCGGCGGGCCTGTTGCCCGTGGCCGCGCCCGGCGTGGTGCGCTGGGGCGGCGAGGCCTTGGAGAGGATCCCCGCGCTGGAGCGCGGCAGGCGCGCGGCGTGGGTGCCGCAGGAGGCGCTTTTCGAGTTTGGTTTCAGCGTGCGTTCGGTGGTGGGCCAAGCGCGCTACGCGCATGGCGACGATGGCGCGGGCGTGGACGACGCACTGGTCCGCTTTGATCTTTCGGCGATCCAGGACCGCCCGGTGGACCGCCTCTCCGGCGGCGAGCGCCACCGCGTGCTGCTCGCGCGCGCCTGGGCCACGGGCGCGGCGCTCCAGCTTTGGGACGAACCGCTCGCGGCCCTCGATCCGCGGCACGCGCTGGAGACGCTCATGCTCGGGCGCGAGATTACCCGGGCGGGCCGCGCGCTGGTGTTTTCCCTCCACGATCTGCGCGTGGCGCACTGCCTGGACGAAGTCGTGGTGATGCACGAGGGCCGCCTGCGCGCCGCGGGCGCGCCCGACGTCGTGCTCACGCCGGAGCTCCTCCGTGAAGTGTTCGGCGTGACCGCGCGAGTCGAGCCCGGTCTGACTCTGTTTTTATGAAGAGAAATTACCACACCGAGACCGAGGCCGAGCATCGCGAGCGAATGCGCGAACTGCAGGAAGAGATGCGCGCGAAGATGCGCGCGGCCAAGGACCGGCGCGGGCTCGTCATTTGCCACACCGGCGACGGCAAGGGGAAGACCACCGCGGCCTTCGGCATGGTGGCGCGCCAGCTCGCGCATGGAAACAAGGTCGCCGTGGTGCAGTTCATCAAGGCCAGCAACGACCACGTGGAACGCCTGCTGCGCGGGCCTTTGCTGAAATGGGACCACTACGGCGAGGGGTTTACCTGGGACACGCAGGACAAGGCGGCCGACATCGCCTGTTGCCGTCGCGGCTGGGCGCGAGCGCTGGAGCATCTGGCGGATCCCGGGGTGGATTTCGTGCTGCTCGACGAGCTCAACGTCGTTTTGCAGCTCGGCTACCTGCCTGTGGAGGAAGTGGTCGCCGGGTTGAAGACCAAGCGCGCGGATCAGCACGTGGTGCTGACGGGCCGGGGCGCTCCGCCGGAGATCGTGGAGATGGCCGACCTCGTGACCGAGATGCGCTGCGTGAAGCACCCCTTTGACGCCGGCGTGCCGGCGCAGGCGGGCATCGAGTTTTGACCGGAGGCGGGCGGCGTCAGTCGTTGAAGCGCTGGCGCGGGTTGGTTTCGAGAAACTGTTCGATGAAGCGCGCGAAAGTGGAGCCGAACTCCTCCCGCTTTTTTTCGCCCATGCCGAAGATGCCTTGCATGTCCTGCTCTTGCGTCGGGTAGGCGCGCGCCATCTGACGCAGGGTCTTGTCGCCGAAAATGACGTAGGCGGGGACCTCTCGTTCGTCGGCTAGGCGCTTGCGCAGCTTCTTCAGCTCGGCGAGCAGGATCTCGTCGCATTCCACGTCACCGTCGCGGTGGATGGGCGAACGTTTCGCCTTTGGCGTGTGTTCGGTGGGTTTTGTGAGGGTGACGGGACGGCGGGATTTGAGAACATCGAGCCCCTCGGAAGTAAGTTCGAGGGTGGGGTATTCCCCGCTGCCGGAGCAGACGAACCCGAGGCGTTGCAACTCGCGGCCGACCGAGACCCAGTGGTGGCGCGACATGTCGCCTCCGATGCCGTAGGTGCTTAGGCGGTCGTGGCCCCATCGCTCGATCTTCTCGGTCTTGGCGCCGACAAGGACCTCGACGACGTGGTTGAGGCCCACGCCGAAGCGCGACGCCTGGCGGCAGCGGTAGACGCAGGAGAGAAACTTTTGGGCGTGGACGGTGCCGTCGTAGGTCTCGCGCGGTTCCTGGCAGTTGTCGCAGGCGGCGCAGTTATCGAGCGGGAAGGTCTCGCCAAAGTAGGCCAGCAGTTCGCGACGACGGCAGGAGGTGCCCTCGGCGTAGTGCGACATGAGCCGGAGCTGCACCCGGGCTCGCTGCTGCTCGGAGGCATCCGTCATCTCGTCGATGAAGTGGCTTTGTTTGGCGATGTCGCCGCCGTTGTAGAGCAGGAGGCAGTCGCCGGGCAGGCCGTCGCGGCCGGCGCGACCGGTTTCCTGGTAGTAGCCCTCGATGTTTTTCGGCAGGTCGTAGTGGATGACCCAGCGGACGTTGGGCTTGTTGATGCCCATGCCGAAGGCGATCGTCGCGCACATGATCTTGGTTTCGTCGCGGAGAAACAGCTCCTGGTTGCGGGCGCGTTCTCCGGCCTCGAGACCGGCATGGTAGGGTTTGGCCGAATACCCTCGGGCGGCGAGCGCCTCGGCGGTGCGCTCGGCGGCGGCGCGCGAGGCGTGGTAGATGATGCCGCTCTCGTCCTCGCGACGTTTTACCCAGTCGATGATCTGCTTCA
>JBDLWD010000225.1:0-5688 GCA_039804465.1 Verrucomicrobiota bacterium
CCACATGCCGAGAACCCGCCAAAGGAGGAAATGACGATGGATCTCGTCCCGCCCTTGAGTTCGTCGCACACCCGACTAGCTTCCAGGGAAATGTTGTCCGACAGGTCATACATGCGTGGTAATCCTCTCCGAAACGCGCCCGGATTTCTCCCCTGGTTCCTGGGGGCCTTGGTGGCGGGCTTCGTGCTGCAAACCGCGACGGCGTCCTTCGGAACTTCGTTTGTGTCCGACCACGGCTCGCTCTCGGCGGACGGGCTGCGTAAAGGAGCGGTCTGGTCGTTGCTGACCTATGTGTTTCTGCACGGGAGTGTCTTCCATTTGTTGCTGAATGGACTGGGCGTTTTCTTTCTGGGCCGCGCCCTTCAGGATTCTCTTGGTCAAACCCGGATGGCCGGGCTGACACTCGCGGGCGCATTGGGGGCGGCCCTGACATGGGCGGCCCTGCATTTCAACCGCACCGGCGCGGTGATCGGCGCCTCGGGCGTGGTCATGGCCTATCTGGCGGTTTTCGCCTGCCTCCACCCGCGCCGTCCGATGACTCTGCTGCTTTTCTTCGTCATCCCGGTAACGGTTCAACCCATCTGGCTGGTGGCGGTGATCGCGTGCGTGGATGTGCTGGGCCTGCTCGCCCAGGAACTGCCCGGACGCGGCAGCCTGTATGGCGTCGCCCATTCGGCCCACCTCGGCGGACTGGCTGCGGGCTGGCTCTTCCATCGTTTCGTGCTCTCCCAGCCCTCGTTTGGCGGCCGAACCGTGATGGAACCGCCTTCGTGGATTCGTAAGCGCGCCGCGCGCCCCGCCCCGGCCTATTCCGTGAATCTTGGACCAGCATCAAAGAACGCCACGCCGCTCCCGACCGCTAAGACCGCGACCCATTCGTCAGCCCCATCCGCTCGCTCCCGCGAAGCTATAAGGGCCGAGGTGGACCGGATTCTCGACAAGATCAACCTGCATGGTTTCGGCTCCTTGAGCGCGGCAGAGAAACGCGTGCTGGACGAAGCTCGCCAGCACATCAATCCGCAGTGATTTAAACTCAGGCCATCGCCCGCCGTCATGATGGCTCCTCTTCGGCCTAGCTCACCCTCCTCCGTTTTTCCCACTTTTCATGCGTCTCCTTCGCCTGTTTACCGCACTGCTGCTCGCCCCCCTTCTCGCACTCGCCGAGACGCCCGCCGCCCAGCCCGCGCCGCCCCAAGCGGCTTCGCAGCCCTCCGCCCCCGCGTCTGCCGAGCCGCGTAAGCTAGAGCCGACCAAGTCCCTCCAACTAGAGCTCCAGGCGCTGATCCGCCTGCTCGAGGAGGTGCATTTCAATCGCGACCAAGTAACGCCGGCCTCCTACGTCGAACTGATCCCCAACGCATTCAAAGCCCTCGACGGCCAGAAGCTCTTCCTGCTCGAGGCCGACTTGAAAGAATTCCAGGAGCGCCACCGCCCAGAGGCCCTTTATTTCACTTTGTCCACATCCGGCCGATTGGAGCCCGCCTTCGCCATTTACGCGCGCTACGCTCAGCGCGTGCGCGACCGCGTCGGATGGATTCACACCCGCTTGAAGCAGGATTTTGATTTGGCGACCGATGCCTCCTACGTGCTCGACCGGCGCGAACTGGCCTGGCCGGCCGACGCCACAGCGGCCGACTCGCTCTGGGAAAAACGACTCAAGTTCGAACTCCTTCAAGAATTGCTCAACAACAAGTCCCTCGACGATGCGCGGGCGAAAGTCGCCAAACGCTACGAACGCGTGCTGCGCAATCTCGACGACTTCGACTCCAACGACGTCGCCGAGGTGTTTCTCACCGCCATCGCCGGCCTCTACGATCCCCACTCCACTTATTTCTCCCCCGATACCTACGAGGATTTCGGGATCAACATTCGCCTCCAGCTCTTCGGCATCGGCGCCCTGCTCGGACTGGAGGACGACGTCTGTATATTAAAGGAGATCATCCCCGGAGGCCCCGCCGATCTGTCCCGCCAGCTAAAGCCAAACGACAAGATCCTCGCCGTCGCCCAGGCCGAGGGGGAGTTCGTCGAGATCGTGGGCATGAAGCTGCGGCGCATCGTCCAGATGATCCGCGGCGAAAAGGGCACCAAGGTCCGCTTGCTCGTGCAGCCCGCGGATGCCGCGGACGCCGCCGTTCGTCGCGAGATCACGCTCGTGCGCGACCTCATAAACCTCGATTCCGCCCGCGCCCACGGCGCCGTTTTCCAAGTGCCGGACGCCGCAGGCACGGCCCGCCCATATGGCGTCATTACCCTGCCCACCTTCTACGGACGCGAGCGCGAGAACGCCAAGGACCAGAACTCCGCCACCGCCGACATCGCCGAACTGATTAAGCGCCTGACGGCGGAAAATATCGAGGGGCTTGTCCTCGATCTACGCCGCAACGGCGGTGGCCTCCTCGGCGAGGCCGTCTCGCTCGCCGGCCTGTTCATCCCCACCGGTCCGGTCGTTCAAATTAAAAACTACGCCGGCGAGGTGAAGATCGACGAGGACACGAATCCAGCCGTGGCCTACTCCGGTCCGCTCGTCGTCCTCACCGACCGCTTCAGCGCATCCGCCTCCGAGATCGTCGCCGGCGCCCTCCAGAACTACGGCCGCGCCGTGGTCGTGGGCGCCAGCTCCACCCACGGCAAGGTCACCGTGCAAACGGTCATCGAGATGGACCGCGTCATTCCAGCTCGCGCCCGCCAGGGAGCGATCACCGGCGCGACCAAGGTCACCGTGCAAAAATTCTACCTGCCCAACGGCGCCTCCACCCAGCTCAAGGGCGTCGTTCCCGACCTGGTGATCCCCTCGGTCGAGGAATATCTTCCGATCGGAGAGCAGGACCTGCCCCACGCCCTGCCGTGGGACGATATCTCCACCAGCTTCTTCGATGCGACGCCGATCCCGCCGGTCGACCTCGCAGGGCTGCGCGACCGCTCCACCGAGCGCATGAAGACCCTGCCCGAATTTGCCCTGCTCCAACGCTCCATCGACCGCTTCAAGGAACGCCAGGCTGAGAAGAGCGTCTCGTTGAATCTCGAAACCCGGCGCGCCGGCAAAACCGCCGACAAAACCTTCGCCGAGGAGACCAAGGCCGCCCGCAAGGCGCTGGAGGCCAGCTCGGCTTACACCTTCACCGAAGTTCTGCTCGCCCCCCCTCCCCCGCCCCGCATCAAGGCGGAAAAAAAGGACGACGAGTCGGCCGAAATCGACGACATGGACTCCGAGGAAGAGGAAGACTCGCAGGCCCGCTACGCCAAGCTCGACGTCGACCTGCGCGAAAGCCTGAGGGTGCTCCACGATCTCGCCTCCATCCGCCCGCCCATCGCCGTCGCCGCAGGCAAGTAACCAGCCGGCCCGCACCACCGCCGTTTTGAGCGCAAACTCCGCGCGGCGGAGGGATTATTTCTTGGCCGGCGTCTTTTCGGGCGCGCTCGGCTTCGTCTGCGGCGGAGGAGCCGTCAACCTAGCGTGCTCGGCGTCCCAACGACCCGCGCGGGTGAAATCCAGCGCCACCCTGGCCAGGTCGGCGCCCTGCCGGAGCACCGCGAGGCGGAAAGCCGGATCGAGTTTTTTGTCGGCCAGCAGACGCTCGAACAGCGACACGCCTTCGACTGGAGCCCCGGCCGCCTGCAAGGCGCGCGCGGCCGACATCACCAACGCATGGTCCGCCACACGCCAGAAGGGCAAGGCGGCGAAAACCCCGAGGGTGGCGCGCGCCGCGCCGGGGTCGCCCGCGCTGAGCTGCATGCCCGCCAGGGTCAGCGCCAGCGGAAGCGTGGGGTTGGTCCGCATTCCATCCAAACCGAGCTCCAGAGCATCCTCGCCGCGGCCCGCCGCGGACAAGAGCCGCATGCGCCGGACGCGCGCGTAGGTCTCGGCCTCCGGCGCGAGCGCGCCCCGGTTTTCCCACTGCGCGTCGGCCGAAACCGCGAAAGGCCGGTAGAGCGGGTCGCCGACCACCACGCCCTTCCAGCTCAATGCATTGATCGAGCGCAGCGCCGCCACGCCGAGCGTATCGCCCCGCGCCAGCGCGCGCAGCAGGAGGTGCGGCTGGTGGGTGAATTGCAGATAGGGTTCGCCCACGTTGCCCAGAACCGCGGTCGCTCCGCGGGCCACCAGCGGACCCACCCAGGCCTGGCCGCTGGATCGCACCGTGGAGGCGGAAAAACTGTGGATGTGCAAGGCGACCGCGCCGGGAGGAAACTTGAGGCCGGGCGAGTTGAAGGGGCCGTTTACCGCGCCGGCATACCAGCCGAAATAAAGCGCTGGAGCGTCGAATCTCGCGTGCGCAGGCAGGGTCGAACCGTCGCGATCGACATCGGTCTCGAAGCCGAGCGCGGTGAGCTCCGGCACGCAGGCCTCCAGCCACTCGTCGCCTTGGCGGTGCGGGCCGCCAATGTCCACGTATGCGCGACCGGCGAGCCCGTCCCGCTCGGCGACCAGCGCGCGATCCACGAGCGATTTGGCGTCGGCGACAGACGGACCATCGAGGCGGCCAACCGGGATAACCTCGCGCAGGGCCGCCTCCGTCGCCGCGGGCCCGGTGGCGGAGTAGAGGGGATTCGAAATAAAAGCCGCGATCGGCGGGCAGTTGGTCGCGAGCAGGGCCAGCTCCGAATCCACCGCGCCCTCGTTGGTGCGAAACTGGGCGTTGGACGCGAGCGGATTGCTCCTCTCGTCGAAGAGAGCGGGTGCGTGCTCGACGCGGAGCGGCACGCCGCGGCACACCACGAGCGCATCGAGGCGATGCCCGTTGGGGACTATTTTCGTGCGTCCGACCTCGTCCGTCAGGCGCATCGGCATGGCGTCGATCGCCTCGCGCGCGACGGCCTCGCGCAGCAGCGGATTCCAGATGGCGGCCACGAACTCGGGCCACGTGATCTGCTCGGTCAACGGCATGGGCAGGGCCACGATGACCGTCTCGGGAAGCCCGCGCCTTTCCACATAGTAGCGGGCCAGGGCCATGGATTCGCCATCGTCCCGGTTGGCAAGCACGAGCACCCGTTGCGGCTCGCCGGCCGAAAGGGGACCGCACGCGCAGAGCAGGGTAAAAAACAACTTCAGCCGGGGTGGCACCGCGAAGACGATGGACAAGCAAACGACGATTTCGAGCCGACTTTGGCGGCTTTTTTCGGACCGCACATGACCATTCGACATCCGCGCGGCCCGCGCCCTTGAATAAACATCTCATGTCCGCTCTCGCCTCCGCCCTGCGCAAGACTCCGGCCCGATTGGGAGCCGTCGGTCGCGACCTCGCGCTCGCCGCGGTGGCGGGCGCGCTGGCAGGCACGGCCGCGCCGGCCTTTCTAGCCGCGCTCGACGCAGTCACAGCGGCACGCTTCGCCCACGGCTGGCTCGTGCTTTTTCTTCCGCTTGCAGGCGTGGCGGTCGCGTGGGCCTACCGGCGCGCCTGCGAACGTTCCGGACGCGGCACCAACCTTATCCTCGACGAGATTCACGAGCCCGGAGGAGGCGTGCCGCTGCGCCTGGCCCCCCTCGTGCTAGGCGGCACCTTGCTCACCCACCTCTGCGGTGGCTCAGCCGGCCGGGAGGGCACCGCGGTGCAGATGGGCGGGGCGCTCGCCGGCGGACTTCAAAAACGGCTGGGGCTGAAAACAGCACGTCAGGGCACGCTGCTCGCAGCCGGAGTCGCGGGTGGTTTCGGAGCCGTTTTCGGCACGCCTCTGGCCGGAGCGGTATTC
>JBDLWD010000226.1:0-3529 GCA_039804465.1 Verrucomicrobiota bacterium
GCGGGGGATTCGGCGAGGGCGCGGCGGCCGGCGAAGGCGAGATAGGCGGCGCGGCGATCGCGCGAGGAGGCTTGCGGCTCGAGGTGCGAGGTGAGGAGTTCAACCTCGGAAATGCGCAGCCGGCCCTGGGCGGCGGGTGCGTCGCGCACGGGAGTAGGCGCGGAGATTTCCAGCCAAAGCGTGCGAGCCGGGGCGGCGTCGGACCCGAGCCGCGGGAATGCGGGGTTGATGTGTTGATAACCGCCGGAACGGCCGCGCAGCGGGTGGTCTGAGCGGGCGAGAAGCTCGTCGGGATTTTCCGGATACGAGTCGTTGGCCGAGAGCAGAAGGCTCACGCGAGCGAGGGGGGCTTCGGAAGCGGCGCCATCGACGCGGAGGCGCAGGTTCATGAAGCGCGTGTCGCCGAAGCGTCGGATGGGGCCGAAACGCAGCCCACCGAGTGCGGCGGGGAGGGCGGTGTCGAGCGTGAGCACCGCGGTGGAGAGACCGGGATTTCCCTCTATGGTGGCGTTGGCGCCTTGCGGGGCGGTCCACGATTGCGCCGCGCAGGAAGACCATAGGGCGAGGTGCGCGACGAGGCCGGGGAGCCATTTTTTCTTCAAGCGCATGCTTAGGGGCTGGAACGGAGGCGATGCGAGCGGTTTAGTCGAGGTGCAGGTCGCCGGGCTGGACGTAGATCTCGCGGGGATTGTTGCCGACCTGGGGGCCGATGAAGCGGCGGCGCTCCATCTCGTCGATGAGGCTGGCGGCGCGGTTGTAGCCGATGCGCAGGCGGCGTTGCAGATAGCTGGTGCTGGCGCGGCCGTTGGCGGCGAGGACCTCGAGGGCCTGCTTCATGAGCGGGTCGAGGCCGGCGTGGGTTTCGGATTCGCCGAGGATGTCCTCGCCGCCGCCCGGGGCGTCCTCGGGGCGGAGCTCGACGCGGTAGCGGGGGGCGAGCTGGGACTTGAGCGAGGCTACGATCTGCTCGACCTCGGCGTCGTCGACGAAGGGGGCCTGGAGGCGCTGGAGGCGGCCAAGGCCCGGCGGGCAGTAGAGCATGTCGCCGCGGCCCTGGAGCGCCTCGGCGCCCTTGCCGTCGAGGATGGTGCGCGAGTCGATCTGCGAGGAGACCTGAAAGGCGATGCGGGTGGGGAAGTTGGCTTTGATGACGCCGGTGATGACGTTCACCGACGGGCGCTGGGTGGCTAGGATGGTGTGGATGCCGACCGCGCGTGCCATCTGGGCGAGGCGTGCGATGGGCGTCTCGACCTCGTTGGACGCGGTCATCATGAGGTCGGCGAGTTCGTCGATGATGAGGACGATGAAGGGGAGTTTGGCGAAGCCTTCGGCGGCGGCCTTGGCGTTGTAGCCGGCGAGGTTGCGGACGTTTTTCTCGGAAAGGATCTGGTAGCGACGCTCCATCTCGCGCACGAGCCACTTGAGGGCCTGGACGGCCTGCTTGGGGTCGGTGACGACCGGGTGGATGAGGTGGGGAAGATCGCGGTAGATGGCGAACTCGACGATCTTGGGGTCGATGAGGACGAGCTCGAGCTCATCGGGACGGAAGCGATACAGCAGCGAGAGGATGACGTTGCTGATGCAGACGGATTTGCCCGAGCCGGTGGCGCCGGCGATGAGAGCGTGGGGGGCCTTGGCGAGGTCGCAGATCACCTGTTTGCCGGTGATGTCGACGCCGAGGACAACGGGAATGTCGGCGGTGGACTCGCGCCACGCGGAGGACTGAAAAGAGCCGCGCAGGGCGAGCGGAACCGAGCGGCGGTTGGGAATCTCGACGCCGACGAAGCTCTCGCCCGGGATGGGCGCCTGAATGCGGACGGCGTTGGCGGAGAGGGAGAGGGCGAGGTTTTTCTCGAGGGCGGCGATGGACTCGACGCGCACGCCGAAGCCGGGTTTTACGCGGAACTGGGTGACGCGCGGGCCGACGATGGAGTCGTAGACGAAGGCGTCGACGGCGAAGCTGTCGAGGGTGGTCTGGAGGAGCTTTTTGTTGGCCTCCACTTCGTCGGCGGGGACCAGTTGCTGCTCGTCGGCCGTGGGAGAACGGAGGAGATCGAGCGAAGGCAGACGGTAGCCAGCGACATCGTCTGCGGTGAAAGGAGCAATGAGCGGCGATGGCTCCGCGGGCGGCGAGAAGCCGGGAGCGGGAGGTGCGGAGTCGTCGCCTGAATCCGATGCGGCGGAATTTTGGTCGTCGGGCGCGGCCCAGGCGGATTCGAGGTCGGACTGGCGATCGCGGGCGTTTTTCCGGATGGATTCGAGATGGTCGAGGGCATCCTCGAGCCGGTCGCGGTGGCGGGCCTGAAGCTTGGTGCGTTCCTCCTGGCGGTTGGCGAGGAGCTCGCGCCAAGTGGCCAAGAGCCGCTGATCCTCGGATAATTCGGTGGCGGAGGGCGCGGCGACGGCACGCATCTCGGGCGAGGATGCGGACGTGTTTGGGGGAACGAGGGAGGCCGTGGGCGGCGTTGCCGACATTGGGGCGATGAGGACAGGCGGAGGGCGACACCGAGGCAACACCGGGCGCCAGGTTTTTTGGCGGATTTCCGGCCAACCGGTGGCCGATGGAGCCAGTGATCGGCGAGATGGAAGGCGTTGGCTTCCTGCGCTCAGTCCGGACGGACCGTGTCGCGCCAGGTGAAGGCGTGGCAGAGGGCGACGCCGGCGGCATCGGCCTCGTCGCTGGCGAGCATGCGGCCGTGGCCGAGCAGGGCCATGACGGTGCGAGCCATCTGCTCCTTGCTGGCGCGGCCCATGCCGACGACGGCCTGTTTCACGCGAAGCGGGGGGTATTCAAACACGTCGTCGTGGCCGTGCAGCGCGGCGGCGGCGATGGCCGCGCCGCGGGCGGCGCCGAGGATCTGCGCGGTCTGGAAATTCTGCACGTAGATGGTCTGCTCAAGCGCGACGTGCCGGACCGGGAAGTCCTTCAGAAACGCGGTGACGGCGGCGGAGATCTCGCCGAGGGCGAAGGTCATGCTGCGCTTCGCGGGCACGCTGACGGTCCGGCAGCGCAAGAGGATGGGGTTGCGCCCGGGGGTGAACTCGATGAGCGCTAGACCGGTGCCGCGCAGCGAAGGGTCGATGCCGAGAACCTGGCCGGAAAAACTCGTGCGCTGCACGCCGCCCGCGAGCGGGTGCGGGGCGGGGCCGGCGGTTTTGGCGCGCAGAGCGGAGACCGGGAGGACGGCTCCAACGGGCAGGGAGTTGAGCGGGCCTGGCGCGCGGGACGAGGCGGCCTTGCCTGCGAGTTTGGCCGCCCAGAGTTGCCTGACGTTTTTCGAAGCCATCGAGGTTCTCTTGGTCGTTTGGTCGCCGTTGAGCGGAGTCTAGTTGAACAGCGTCCGACCTTTTGAAAACCCCGTAAGCGCGGCCTAGCCGACCCAGGCGCGGGCGTTGCGGAAGAGGCGCATCCAAGGGGCGTCTTCCTGGCCGCGCCAGGCGGGCGGGACGTAGCTTTGCTGCACGACGCGGAACACGCGTTCGGGGTGCGGCATCATCAAGGTCACGCGGCCGTCGCGGGTGGTGATGG
>JBDLWD010000227.1:0-3901 GCA_039804465.1 Verrucomicrobiota bacterium
TTGGTGCGACGTGACGGATCTCCGGGCGGCCCCGCCCGCGCGCGCCGTGCTGCTGCCGGCGTCGCACGAGCTGCCGCTCGCCCCGTAACCCGCGGGCGGCCCGTCCGCCGCGGCTCAGCGCACCCTCAGCCGCATGAAGCGCCGCGGCTGCCCCGAGCCCTCGGGGATGTCGGTCACCGTCACAGGACCGGCCACGTTCGTCGCGCCCGTGCTGCTCCAGATCACGCCCCACGCGGAAAGATCGGCGGCGGCCTCGACCTCATACACCAGCGCCGGGTCGGCCACGCGCGTGAAAGAAATAGTCAGCCGCCCCGCCGCCAGCGCGGCGCGCGGCGCCACCGCGCCCGCGTCGATCGCCAACGGATCGCTGCCCAGCGCGTATTCGAGCAGGTTGGGCAATCCGTCCGCCTCCGGGTCCTGGAGATCGGCCGCGGTTCCGGCCGGCTCGACCACGCCGAAATGCGCGACTCGCCATTGCTCCAACGGCGTGCTCGGCACGCGGGAAACGACCAGCCGCACTTCTCCCGGGGTGGAAAAATCAAAAGCCCCGGCGAGATTCGAGTCCGCGGGCGGCGTCCACCTCCAATTGGCCGCCCCGGTCATCGCGCCTTGGTGCCGCAACACGAGGTGCGTGCCCGCGTCGAATTCGCCGCCCTCGGCCTCCACCGCCACGAGTCCGTTCAAGGTCACCGCGCCGGCCACCGTCAGGGATTCCTCGCCCGGCGGCTTTAGCAAGCGGGACCCGGCCGCGAGCGTGAGCGATCCTCCGAGCGCGCCGGTGCCCGCGATGGCCGCGCCGGAAGCCACGCTCACCGCGCTCGCCCCCAGGGATCCGTCGACCGCCAGCGTGCCCGCCGACACCGTCGTGTTGCCCGTGTAAGTGTTGGCGCCGCCAAGCGTCAGCCGGCCCGCGCCCGTCTTCACGAGCACCGTCGCCGCGCTGCCGTTGCCGATCACGCCAAGAAAGGCGGAATCGCGTCCGTTTCCGCCGACCGTGTAGGTGACCACTGAGGTGTAGCCGGTGGATCCATACAGCCCCGCCCCCGCCTCCCCGGACAATGAGCCAAGGGAGAAAGCGGAGCCGGTGCGGGCGTTGAGCGAGCGCGTGCCCAACTCGAAACTGGCCGCCGCCGAGCCCGTGCTGCCGAACAAACGAAACGACCCGACGCCGGTGAAAAGCAGGCGCCCGTTGTAGCCGGCCAGCGATCCCTCCAGGTCGAAGACGCTGGTGGCCTCCAGGGTGAGAACACCCGACCCGGTCACGGTCTTGATGCCGTGGGCGCCGCCGCCGGAGCCGCCGATGATTCGCCCCGCGCCGTCGACCACGAGGGCGTTGTTGATCGTCAGGGCGCCAGTGTCCAGCGAGCCACCCGCGAGCGTCACGGCGCCGGTCCCGAAGGCGGAGGCGTTCGAAGCGGAAAGCACTCCCTCCTCCACGCGGGTGCCGCCGGTGTAGGTGTTGGCGGTGGCGATCGCCACTCTGCCGGAGCCCGCTTTGCGCAAGCCGGTGGAGCCGCCGATCGCGCCCGCGCCCGAAAGGGTCCAGTTTGAAGGCGTGTCGAAAAGCAACGCGGCGGGCGTCACGGTCTCGGCCAGCGTCACCGCGCGCGAGGCCGGCGATCCCTCGAAGCGCACCGTGTCGCCATCCTGGTAAACGGTCATCCCGCCCAGCCCGAGCCAGTTCTCCGAAGTGAAATCCCAGGCGGCGCCGGCGGAACCCACCCAGGCGAGATCATCGGCCCCGATCACCGAGGCGGATGTAAGCGTCACGCTGACGACTCCGGCCGCCGAAGAGTCGAAAGTCGCCGCGAGACCGGCGCCGGACCACGCGAACGTGGGCGCGCCCGTAAGCGTCCCCGTGTAGTTCAACACCGTGTAGGTGCCGGGCGCCAGGGTCTGCCCCGGCGCGGCCGAGACGGTGACCGTGCCGCCCGCGATGAGCGACCCGTTCACGCGAAGCGGCCCCGCGGCGTCAAGGAGGAGGCCGCAACCGTCCCGCAGCTCCAGCGTGCCCACCACGCGACCCGAACCGCCGATCCCGGCGCCGGAGTGAACCTGCAGCCGCGGCGTGGTGAGAGTGGCGGAGGAAGCTAACAGCGCGCGGCCGGCGAAGACGTTGGCCCAGGTGGAGAAGTTGGCCGAGGCGTTCCAACGAAGCAGACCCGGCCCGGCGTGGTTCCACGTGCCGGAGCCGGTCAGCGTGCCCGGGCCGGAGATGGTCACCTCCGCCGCCGACTCCACGATTAGGCTGGCCGGCGTGAGCGAGCCGGAAAGCGCGAGCGCGAGCGCCGCGGACGGGCGCAGCACCGCAGTGTCGCCCGCGCGAAGAGCGGCAGGCGCGGCCGATGGCGTGGAACGGCTCCAGTTGGCGCCAGCGGACGTCCAGGTGGCGGGCGAGGCTCCCGACCAAAACGCGGGCGTGGAGGCCACGTCGAAACTCGGGTGCGGAGGCTGGTTGTAGGCGACGTTTTGCCAGGCGAGCGCCACCCGATATTGGGGATCGTGCAGAAACGTTACGCGACGGTCGACGGCCGCGATCGTCGTCGTGTAGAGCCGCAGGGCGGTGTTGTCGGTGGTGCGCCAGATCACCTCCTCGCGCCAGTCGCCGAGCAGGTCGCCGGAGAGGTTGGGCGTGGCCTTGGTGCCGTTGATCGAGCTCACACCGGCGCCGGACAGGTAGTTGGAGCGCCCCGAGATCGTGTAGTTGAAATCGGAGATAGTGGAGCCGTCGAGCAGCTCGCGCTGGGGATCGGCGTCCCACCAAATGCCGAAGTTGTGAAACATGTTCGAGGGCTTGGCGGCGACGACGGCACCGTAGGCCGAGTAGATGTTGCTGTTGTTAGTGGCCCAGGCCTCGCCGCCGGGATAGCGCGGATCGAGATCCATCATGCACGCGCGGCCGACGTCGTTGGCCCCGTAGCTTGTCCAGATGAGTTCTCCGGTGCGGGCGTCGCGGAACGAGGTGCCGATGTTGCCGTTGGTGGCGGCGCTCTCGTGCGGGGTGAATACCTCCTGCCCGGGACGCGAAGGCCGGAAATCCGAGACATGCAGCGCATCGGCGTGGCCCAGACGGGTCGTGTGCAGGCCGGTGCCGTCGTCGTTCACCACCATCGCGCCGTAAACTATCTCCTGCTTTCCGTCGTCGTCCACGTCGGCAACGGAAAGCTGGTGGTTGCCCTGCCCCGCGTAGGGCGTGCCGTTCGCCGCCGAAAAGGTCCAGCGACGCGTGAGCGCGCCGCCGCGCCAGTCCCACGCCACGAGGTGGGTCTGGGTGTAGTAGCCGCGGCACATGACCAGCGAAGGCAGATTGCCGTCGAGATAGGCGACGCCGGCGAGAAAGCGGTCCACCCGGTTTCCGTAGCTGTCACCCCAGTTGGACACCGTGCCGCGGCCGGGCAGGTAATCGGTGGTGGCCAGGGCTCGGCCGGTCAAACCGTCGAACACGGTAAGATACTCGGGACCGGTGAGGATGTAGCCAGAGCTGTTGCGATAGTCGGCGGAGGCGCTGTGGCCAGGGAGCAGCACGGCGTTGCCCAAGCCGTCGATGGTGCCGGGGGCGGTCTTGCACGCCAGCTCTGCGCGACCGTCGCCATCGAGGTCGTAGGCCATGAACTGGGTGTAGTGGGCGCCGGCGCGGATGTTGCGGCCGAGGTCGATGCGCCAAAGACGGGTGCCGTCGAGCTTGTAGGCGTCGAGGTAGACGTTACCGGTGTAGCCCGCCTGGGAGTTATCCTTGCCGTTGGACGGATCCCACTTGAGCACGATCTCGTATTCCCCGTCGCCATCGAGATCGGCGGGCGCGGCGTCGTTGGCCGCATAGGTGTAGGCCACGCCGTCGGGCGTGGTGCCTCCGGCGGGTATTTGCAGCGGAATGTTGAGATACTGCTGCGTGGCGGCGTTG
>JBDLWD010000228.1:0-8524 GCA_039804465.1 Verrucomicrobiota bacterium
GGGGTCGGACGGGCCGAGCGTGTAGATCGAACCTCCGTCGGCCATCTCGACCATGCAGTTTTGCACGCGATTCCACTCGCTGAGGTTGTTGCCCATCGCGGTCTTTGGGATTCGATCCCAGGACCAGCCGAAGTGAAGTCCGGAATAGGGGGAATTGTAGACCTCGTTATGGGCTACGACCGAGTCGCGCGGGAAACTGATCGCGATGGGGGTGGCCGAGCGATATTCCACCGCGGCGCGGTTGATGTAATTGTTGAGGATCCTGTTTCGGGATACGTGAAATTTAGGGTCGGCGGGAAAGGCGCTGTTTTCGGAGCCCGGGGTTTCCCAGCCGACATAGTCGCCTATCTGGATGGCGTTAGAGGAAATGTTAAAGAAGGCATTGCCCTCGATGAGATTGTCCTGCGCGCCGGCGGTGGAGAAGGAGACGCCCGTGCCGCCAAGATTCAGGAAGCGCGACCCCGTGATCTGAATGCCGGTGGCGTAGCGCAGGCGGAGGGCAGCGCCATCTATGATGCTCTCCTGATCGGCGCGGACCTTGCCGAATTTGGTGAAGTTTTCCCGCATGACGTTGTTTTGCGCGTCGGGCAGGCCCAGGGGGGAGCTGGGGCGAAGCCAGGTGGTGTGAATGAACGTGAGTCCGTGGAAGGAGATATCTCGGACGGGGGCGTCTATGCCCGCGCCATCCACCGTGATGAGTTGCTCCAGCACAGGGACGACGATGTTGGCGCGGCGCAGGTTTTCCCAGTCGTAGGGCTTGTAATAGAGGGTGCCGGGGCGGGCGCCGACGGCGCCGCTGCGGTCGAGATACCATTCGCCGGGCTCGTCGAGCAGCTCGTAGGCGTTTTCCACATACCAGGGAAGGTCGATCGAGGTCATGCCCTTGTTGCGGCCGTTTCCGAAACCGGGCTCGTCCATCTTGACTAGAACCGTGTCGCCCCGCTTTTCAACCGACGACACGCCGGCTCTCGGGTTGGTCCAGATGTGGCGGTAGACGAACTCGATGTCGGCCGGATTTTTCCAGGAGGCGAGGGGAGCGGAGGCGGGCAGGGTGTAGCCTTCGGCAACGCGTTTTATTTCCTCCACGCCGCCAATGCTGCGGGCGCGGACGGCACGGCGACCGTTGACGAAGAGCTGGCGCGTATCGAGCGGTGCGGCGAGCGAGGCGCGGTAGATATTCCTTGCCCTGTCGTGAAGAACCCAGCCCTCGACCCGGCGTCCACCGGAGATGAGCGGAATCTCGTTCGTAGCCGCCTGATAGCGGACGCGGAAGCCGTTTCCGCCTCCATCGCGCGAATCCAGGGCAAGTGGCGATTCCAGCCTGTGCTCGCCCTCTCGGAGAATGATCTCAATATCGCCACGCAGGGGGCGTTCGACTTTGCGGGCGGCATCGCGCGCTCTGGCGAGGGTTTTAAAAGCGTCCGTCACCGAAGTGCCGGCGGCTTTATCATCGCCGCGCGAAGGATCCACAAAGAAGCGGATCTGCGACCCGGGTCCGTTGCCGGGGGCGGCCGAGGAGACGTGGTTGGGGTTGGCGCACGCTCCGAGGATGACGATGGGAGCGAGCGCAAGCAGGCGTAGGGCGCGTATCATGTTTTTTTAAGGAGGAGAGGGGGCGGTCACCCTTTCATGCCGGTCATGGTTATGCCGCGCACGAAGTAGCGTTGTCCGAGGAAAAACAGGGCGATGACCGGGAGGGTCATAAGGAGGGAGCCCGCCATCATCATGGCCATGCTGCCGCTGCTCTGGACATTGAGGGCGTAAAGGCCGAGGGAGAGCGGATAAAGCCGCTGGTCTTGCAGGTAGATCAGCGGGCCCATGAAGTCGTTCCAGACTCCCATGAAAGTGAAAATGCCGATGACCACCAAGCTCGGGCGTATGCTCGGCATGATGACGTGCCAGTAAATGCGCAGGACGCCGCAACCGTCGATGCGTGCGGCGTCCTCCAGGTCTCGAGGTATGCCCTTCATGAACTGGTTGAGAAGAAAAACATTGAAAGCGCTGGCGGTCAGGCTGGGAACCCAAAGCGGAAGGAGGGTGTTATACCAGCCGAGGTCGCGAATGATGAGGAACTGCGGGATCATCGTAACCTGGCCAGGCAGCATCATCGTCGCCAGCATGAGCACGAAACACGCTCCGCGCCCCGGCCATCGCAGGCGGGCGAAGCTGTAGGCGACGAGCGAGCAACTGAAGACCGTGCACACGATCTGAAGGATCACCAAGAAGAGGCTGGTGGCTACATATCGGCCGAAGGGAATATGTTCGAGGACGACCAGGTAGTTGCGTTTGATCTTCGCCCACCACGCCTCGAGCACGCCGCGCTGCCTCAATTCCAGCGTGATGCGGATGGCGCCAGGGGCGCCGATCTCGCTGGATACCCCCGGCTGCTCGCGGAGGAGGGTCCAGATTTTCTGCTGGTTGGTCAGATCGTCGGGGCCGGGCTCCTGCCAGGTCAGCGTGGTCCAGGTGAAGTCGGAGAGAGTGGCGGGGCGTTCCGCCCGGTAGACCTTTCCTCTCATCTCAACGGTAAATTCCAGCGCATGCCAGCTGTCGTCGGGGCGAAGGAAGAGTTGCAGGCGATGGAGGCGATCGAGGGAAAAGGGCAGCGTGGCATCGGCCCGCAGACGGACATGATCTCCGCGGGCGAAATCATAGCTGAGTAGCCGTCCGTCGGCGGCGGTGCCGGGATAGACCGAAAAGCCGGCTCCGGCCGGGCCTTCGAGCCGCCAGCGCCCGGGAATGGCATCTCCCTTGATGATGATCTCTTCCTCGAGATCGTAACTGCGCGCCACCAGTCGGCCGAGCACGAGGCCGCGGGCCAGCGCGGAGCGCTCAGTCTCTATCATCGCGGTCGTGACCAGACCGGTGAGCCTGCGGGAAAGGTCGTCATGCGGGAGTTCCCACCAGTCCGCCGGGGCCAGCTTGGCGCAGCGGCGGAAGAGCCCGACGGAGAGTTCTTGCGCGGCTTCGGCGGGATTGATGCCGGAGGGCCAGACGACGCGGCGCTCGTCGACGACGCGGATAAACGCGGGGAGGAACTCGGCGAGGCGGGGATGCTCGTAACCCGAGTGGACGCGTTTTTCCAGATAAGGGGATGTTTCGCGCGGAATGGGCTGGGCGGGCAGCAGCGTCGCATCCTCGCTGAACAACTCGCGATCGAGCTTCACGGAGGATGAGGCCATCCAAAGAAACGGATACATGAACACCGCCGAACCGACGATGAGCAGTCCGTAGATCCAGGCGTGACGCCAGAAACGGACTCCGCGGACGCCCTTAAATGCGGAGGAGGCGTTTGAGGTTTCAGTCGCCTTCATAGTGCACCCAGCGTTTGGAGAATTTGAATTGAATGAGCGTGAGAACGAGCACCACGAGCAGGAGCATCCAGGCCAGCGCGGACGCATACCCCATGTTGAGGTAGCGGAAGGCGTGATTGAAGAGGTGGTAGGCGAAGAACATGGTCGAATTCACCGGCCCCCCCTGGGTCATGATGAAGGCCTGCGAGAACACCTGCAGGGTGCCGATCACGCCCATGATGAGATTGAAGAAAATGTAGGGCGACAGCATGGGCAGCGTGATGCGCCAAAATTGCTGCCAGGTCGTCGCGCCATCGATGCGCGCGGCCTCGTAGTAGCTTTCGGAGATGCCCTTCAAGCCCGCGAGCCAGATGAGCATGCCGCCGCCCGCGCCCCAGAGTCCCATTAGGATGAGGGCGGGTTTCGACGTCGCCGGATCCTGCAGCCAGTTGGGACCGGTGATGCCGAATGCGCCGAGAAATCCGTTCAGGAGGCCGTTGGCCGGATTGAAAATCCAAATCCATAGGATGCTGGAGGCGACGGCGGGCACGATGGAGGGCAGGTAAAAGCAGGTCCGCCAGACGGCTATGCCTTTGATTTCGACGTTGAGGAGCAGCGCGATGCCAAGGCTGACGGCCATGCCCACCGGGATGCCCAGCATCATGTAGGCGGTGTTGCCCACGGCCACGAAGAAGAGGTCGTCTCCGCCAAACATGCGGGTGTAGTTCGCCACGCCCGCCCAGGTGGCGGGACGCAACACATCGTAATCGGCGAAACTTATGATGATCGAGAAGAGGATGGGGCCGCCGGTGAACACGATAAAGCCGAGTATCCAGGGAAACGCACAGAGGAAACCGCCCAGCCACTGGTTGCGAAACATGCCGCCGCCCGCGCCCTCCAGCACTCCGCCGCGGTCCTCGGAGCGCGCCAAACCGAAGCGGGACAGCAGGCGATGCACGGAGGATCTCCAGGGGGATGAGGTATCCCACTTGTAAAGCACAAGCGCCCCGCCCGCGATGAGGGCGGCGTAGAGCCAGCCGAAATAACCCCAGTCCACCTGGCCGCCGCGAGGAGGGGCCAGCACCTGATCGAGTTCGCGCTGGGCGTTGGCTTTGGCGCGATCCAAGGCGGCTTGGGCGGACAAGGCGCCGTAGTTGGCGGCCTCGGTGGCGGCCAGGGTCTCGTTGAAGATCATCTGGCCGACGGGAGTGGCCGGACGGAAACGCGAATCGGGCACGAGGGCGTTGAAGACCCGGACGGCGTCTTTCAGCTTCGGATCGATGGCGGGATTCGTGTAGACGTATTTCTCGAACGTTCGCTCATTGACCGAGCGGTGCGCGGATTGGGTGGGTATGAAAGTAAACCCTTGGCTCTGGGCGGAGAGGCGCTGGCTTTCCGCGATGATGGAGCGGGCGCGGGGAGAGGCGAGAAACCGGACGAGTTCCCAGGCGGCCTCGCGGTTGCGAGAGGCGGAGGGTATGGCGTAGCACCACCCGCCTATCCAGCTCATCGGCGGGCGGCCTTCGGCCGCGGCTTTTGCGGGCATGGGCGGGGGGGCGACGCCGTAGTCCACGCGAGATCCGTATTGGGCGAGGCCCCATTGCACGGCCCAGAACCCGTCGTATTTCATGCCTATGCGGCCTGTGACAAAGGGATCAAGGTCACCGGTCTGGTTGGTCGAGTTGAACGCCTGGACGTTTTTCGCGCCGCCGAGCTTGTCGAGAAACCGGGTGGTCCAATCAAGCGCCTCGACGAAGGCGGGGGAGTTTACGGTCACGGAACGACCGGTCGGATCCAGAAGCTCGCCGCCGTTTTGCCAGCCATATAGGTAGAGCATGTCGGCGCCTATGTTGGGCGCGAAACCCAGGCGGCTGATGCGACCGGCGTCATCTCTTTCGGTGAGCGCCAGGCTCATGGTTTCAAGCTCGTCCCAGGTCGCCGGGGGCCGAACCTCGCCTCGCTCGTCCACGAATCCGGCGCGACGCAACGCGTCTCTGTTGTAGATGAGGGCGCGCGATTCGAAGGCGTCGGGAACGCCATACACGCCAGTGTGCCCGGTCGCCGGATGGGTGAACACGATTTCATCCCAGGTGGTCTTGTAGTAATCCTCGCTTCGCACCGCATCCGGGTGCTTCGCGGCAATATCGCGCGCAATGAAGGGCGAAAGATCGGTGAAAGCTCCGCGTG
The DNA here is from genome assembly GCA_039804465.1 of Verrucomicrobiota bacterium. Lineage (GTDB taxonomy): Bacteria > Verrucomicrobiota > Verrucomicrobiia > Opitutales > Opitutaceae > IMCC26134_A. The sequence goes on from JBDLWD010000228.1 coordinate 5,481, forward strand.
CGCTCCACTCGGCGACGGCGAAACGGTCAAAGTAAATGACGTCCGGGGGCATGCCGCCCGCGACGCTGAGCAGAAAACGGGTAGGATCGCCGGTCATACCGCGCGAGGCGTTCTGACCACTGATAACGCGATAAATAGGCTTCGAGGGATCGGCTTGGTGGGCCCGCCGACTTTCTTCCTCGAAGGCTCTAATAGCATCGTCCAATGCGCCCGAAATGGGCCCTCCGGGCCCCATATAGGTTATTTCGACGCTTCCCGGAGGAGATACCTGCACGGATCTCGAGGGTGAAAGAAGCCAAAGCAGTGTCAGCCCTACCGCAGAGATAAAGGCGATTACAAGAGGTTGTGGTAGAGTGCGTTTTGAAAGATGGGGCACGGCAAGGGGATTTAACAATAAATCAAATGGCGGTAACGACGGGCAAGATCTATTCTCTTTTAAAGCCAAAATCCGCGGTCTTTTTTTGGAGCTCGAGGCGACTGCTTAAGGTTGGATTTCGCGTGGTTTACGGACCGATGGCAGGGCTTGGGATGCTGAATTTGGCACCATCCCAAGCCACGATCTCCTCCGCAACAGCGATTCCGATGGCAAGTTGGCCCTGGGCATCGAAGTGAAGCCGATCGGGGAGGAAGCTGAACTCCGGGCCGTCCGTGTGCACGGTTTTGACGCCTCGGAGCAGGCTTGGAAGTTTATCCTGACATTCCCGGACGGCCCAAAAGGGCGCGTGTTCGGGACGATCCGGTGCGGATAATTTCAACTGGTTGGCCGAAAGGCGAGTCACCACGACAGGCAGGTCCGGCTCCTTGGCGAAGGAGCGAAAAGCCTCGATCATGACGCGCAGATTCTCCGCGTAGGATTTGGCGATCTCGAGGCCGGCCGACGTGTCGCTCTCCCCTTGTATCCACACCAAGGCGCGGAGGCGAATCCTCGCATCCGGGTGGAGCGTGCGGAGAGCGTCGAGACCGTCGCGGGCGACCTTTTTGAAAATGCGATAATGCGGCCCGTCATCCCCGCCGCGAGCTCCAGCGGCCCGCCAGTCGCCGTAGAGCGAGGAGCCACCCTTGGCATATTTGATGATGGCGAGGCGGCGTTCCGGTGAATGTCGGGAAAGCTCGGTGGCAAGCGTATGCCCTATGCCGATCTCGGGGCCAAACGCGCCTGCCGGGAACTGCGTGCGACCGGGGCGAAGCGGTCCGAGTTTGCCAAGGGTGCCGTCGGCGTTTGGCGCCTCGCCGTGCAAATGGGAATACAGAAGCACGTCGTTGCGCTCAGCCCTGAATGGCTCGGGCAACCCGGATGCGGGGGCGCGACCATCGCCGTTCGATTGCCCGGCGAGGAACGCGACGTCGATTTGCATGGCGGCCCCGCGTCCGGTGTCGGCTTGGCCTGCCGCGCATGATAAACCCGCAATCAGGCAAAACCGCAGAAAGCGGCGCAAGAAGCGGGCTGTTGGCATGGCTCTGGCAGGAACGGACGAGTGAGCGTTGGGAGGCAAGGGCAGGGCGGGTGAAGGGCGGAGAGGCTACCGATGGTTGGCCGATGCAGCCGTGACTTTAATCGAGCGGGTTCAGCAGGGTGAGGCCCATCAATCCGATGACGACCTCGGGTGATAGGGCTTCCAGGGTGACGCTTTCCAGCGCGATTTCGGGCCGGAGGCGTCGATTGAGAAGGATGGCGCGACAGTTTTCGCCAAGCTGCACGCGCTCGGGCCACGGCTTGGGCACGGCGAAGGCGTCGATGGGATCGGTGTAGTCGGGGCGAAGGTTCTGGCCCGGGGCGCCGCTGCGGTGGCGTATGGGAGAGAGGTTCCAGAAGTTGTAGGGCGGAACGAGTTCCAGGCGGTGCTCGACGCCGTCGGCGTAGCGCAGGCGGAGGACGGCGTTGGCGATGCGGTTTTGCATCACGTTGGTCGATCCCGCGACGAGGAAGTAGGCGGCCTCGGCGCGTCGGCCCACGGGGATGGTAACGGAGTCGGGGAAATTGTCCCAAAGCGAGGTGAAGGCGATGTTGCGCGCTTCGCCGGGCCAGCGGAAGGGCACGCCCTGCGGGGTGCGCAGCCGGGTGGCGTCGGCGGGGTCGAGCAGCGGGGCGACGGCGTCGAGCTTGATCTCGGGGGCGCCGGAGCGCCAATGCGGGAAGGTCCAGGGCGAAAAGCCGTCGGCGCCGATGCGCACGGAGATGGTGGCAGGACGGGGCGAGAGGTATTGTTGCTTGTGGATCTCGCGGATGTCGGCGTTGAGCGCGGGTGAAGGGTCGAGTGGCTCCCAGCGTGCTCTGGCGGGAGGTGCGGCGAGGGTCTCGGCGCGGCGGGCGGCCTCGGCGGCGGGGTCGGATATCCGGACTTTGAATACACGCCATTGCGGGGTGTCGCCGACCTTCACGCCGGCGAGCAGGGTGGCGTGTTCGTGGCGGGGGACGACGGTGCCGGTGAGCGCGCCGTGTTCGAGGCGGGCGCCGGCGAGGATACCCTGCGGGTCGGCGAAGCCGGCGATGGCGCCGTCGGGCAGGGTGATGCGCGCGGCGGAGCCGGCGACGACGTCGAGCGGGAGCGCCTCGGCGGCGGGGATCTGATCGGCGGTCTCGACGACGACCACGGACTCGGCGGCCGCGGGTAGTTCGACGTGGAGGACGGAGAGGCCGAAGCCCGGGGTGAGGCGATGCTCGACCGGGCGCTGGTTGACGGTGACGCGGGTGACGCGGCTGGTGGAGACGGGCAGGCGCAGTTGGACCGGGGCGGGGCGGACGAGGCCGAGGCGGAAGCTGGTGGCGTTGTCGGCGCGTTTGTAGGCGAGGGAGAAGTCGGGCGTGCGGATGGAGGCGTGGTCCCACTCGGCAGGGAAACGCGGGGCGACGCGGACGACGTTGTTGGGGTAGTCGGGTTCGAGGCCGAAGAGGCCCTCGACGAGGGTGCGGGCGAAGGGGTGGATGATGTCGCCGAAGTCGGTGCCGCCCTGGGGCGAGCCGAGGTTTCCGGGGCCGGGTTGGTTGAAGGCGCCGGTGACGAAGGTGCCGCGGAGGATGTCCCAGCCGTCGCGCGGGAGGCCGG
>JBDLWD010000229.1:0-2904 GCA_039804465.1 Verrucomicrobiota bacterium
GTGGGTGAGCGCGTGGTGGAGCGTGTGCTGGCGGTAAAGGCGGCGCACGAAAGGCAACGAAGGCGTGTGCAGGAGATAACGATGAAAGAAATACTCGAGGAAGCAGTTACCCAGGCTCACCAAGACAAAGGCCGCCACCCAGCGAAACGGCGAAGCAAGCCACTGCGCATCCCAAACTCCGGGGGCGAAAAACCACAACCCAAGGCCCAGGCCCGCGAGGGAAACGACCACGGTGAAAATAAAAAGGGGCAGCGAGAATTCCTCGTGTCCGGCCTCAGCAGAGGAATTCGGATTATGCGACATCGGAAAGCAGCAGGCGGCAGCTACACGCCCACGGCAAACACCATCGGAAAAAATATGTGGGAGGCTCCCCGATGCGCCGCTCCGCAAAATGCGCTTCCGTCCGCGCCGTCCACGCGGAATCTGGAGCCATGCCGCAAGATCCAGCGAAGACGCCTCCGCCCGCCGCGCCCGAACCGCTTCCCCCTCCCCCGCCAGAAGCGGTGGCCCGCTTCGCGCCCGACATCCTCAAGCGATTAAACGACTACGGCCAGCAGCTCGCCACCGCCGGGGTGATCCGCGGGCTCATCGGCCCGCGCGAGGTGCCGCGCCTTTGGGATCGCCACCTGCTCAACTGCGCCGCGCTCGCCGAGGCGATCGGCGAAAAGGAAACCGTCGCCGACATCGGCACAGGCGCGGGATTGCCCGGCCTGGTCGTGGCCCTCGTGCGCCCCGATCTTCGCGTGATCCTGATCGAACCGCTGGAGCGACGCTGCGTATTCCTCCAGGAGATGGTGAAACGATTTCAACTGGCGCCGCGCGTCGAGGTGCGCCGGGGCAAGGCGCATATGGTGAAGCCGGCCAACGCCGATGTCGTCACCTCGCGAGCCGTGGCCGCCCTCGACACGCTGGCGGGCTGGAGCTTCCCGCACCTGAAAGTCGGCGGCCGCCTGCTCGCGCTGAAGGGCGACCGCGCCGACGAGGAGTTGGCGGCGGCGAAGAACGAACTGGCGAAGTGGGGCGCGGAGGCCGAGGCGACGGTGATCACCTGCGGCACGGATTGGCTGCCGCAGCCGATCAAGGTCGTGCGCGCGCCGCGGCGAAGGTGAGACCAAAAAAGCAGGAGACGGCGGAAACCGGTGGTCCGCCGGCTTTCCCCGCGCATCCGATAATCCACTCCGAAAAGATTCCGCCTCACTTCGCGCACGCCACCGCAAGGATCTTCTCCTTAAGGTGCGTGCCGCGCGCCTTCGCCTCGTTGTTGCGCACCGCCATGCCGTAGGCCGCGGGCTCGCCGACGATAAAGACCTTTTTCTTTCCGCGCGTGATCGCGGTGTAGAGCAGGTTGCGCTGCAGCATCATGAAGTGCCCCTTGAGCAGCGGAATCACCACCGCCGCATATTCACTGCCCTGGCTCTTATGGATGCTGATCGCGTAGGCCAGCGCGAGGTCGCCCAACTCGCCGCGCGTGAACGAGTGCCGCTCACCGTCGAAATCCGCCTCGATCACGCCTGCGTCGGCGTCGGCCGAGACCACCACGCCGATGTCACCGTTGAATAGGTTTTTGTCGTAGTTGTTGCGCAGCTGGATGACCTTGTCGCCGGCGCGGTATTCACCGCCAGGGCCGCGCAGGCCGCGGCCGTGGGGATTCATCGCCGCCTGGAGCTGCAGGTTCAGGTTGCCCACGCCCGCCACGCCCTTGTGCATCGGCGCGAGCACCTGCACGTCGCCGGGCTTCATCCAGTGGAAATTGGCGGGAATAAACTCCGTGCAGAGCGCGAGCGTCTTCGCCACGCAGTCTTCCGCGTCGCGCGCCACGATGAAGGTCAGGTCCGCCCAGGCCTGAACCTTGTCCAGCGTCTCGACCGCGATCGGCAGCTTTGCGTCGCCGGCGTTGATCGAGTGCGCCGTGGTCACGATCTCGCTCTGCCCCTGCTGGCGATGCACCACGCTCAGCCGCGTGACCGGCACCGCTTCGGTGGCAATGATGTCCTTAAGCACGTTGCCCGCACCCACGCTGGGCAGCTGGTCGGTGTCGCCCACCAATAGCAGGTGGGCGCGCGAAGGAATGGCCGCGAAAAGCGCGGCGGCAAGGCGCGTGTCGAGCATGGAGGCCTCGTCGACGATGAGAAAATCGGTCGCCAGCGGCGCGTCCTCGTTGGCGGTGAAGCCGCCACGAGCGGGGTCGAATTTCAGCAGGCGGTGCAGGGTCTGCGCAAAGCCGCCCGTGCTCTCCGTGAGCCGCTGCGCCGCGCGGCCGGTGGGCGCGGCGAGCGAAACGCGCGCCTTCTTCGCCTTGAGAATGTCGACCAGCGCCCGCAGCGAAGAGGTTTTGCCCGTGCCGGGGCCGCCGGTAAGGATGGAAACCTTCGAGACGAGCGCCGACTTCACCGCGTCGCGCTGGGCCTGCGCGAAAACGAAACCCGCCTTCTGCTCCGCCCACACCACCGCGGCATCCACCTTGATCGGCGGCAGCCCGCTGGGCACGGCGGAGAGACGCTTGATCGCCGTGGCGATCTTCTGCTCCGCGCGATCGAGCACGGGCAGTTGCACCAGCGCCGAACCCGGCAGCGGTTCGGCCACGCCCGCGGGATGGTGGCGGGCCAGGCTTTTTTCCCCGATCAACGCCTCGATGCGCGCCGCGATGCGCTCGCCCGAGGTCTCCAGCAGGCCGGCCGCGTAGTCGCGCAGCTCGCCCTCGCGCAGCGCGGTGTGCCCCTCCTCCTGGAGCGTGTCCATGGCGTAGAGAATGCCCGCGTCGAGCCGCGGTGGCGCGTCATTGGCAAAGCCGAGGTTGATCGCGATGCGGTCGGCAGTCTTGAAGCCGATGCCGTCGATCTCGCGCGCCACCCGGTAGGGCTCGCGTTGCAGGATCTGGCGCGCCTCGCCGCCGTATTTGTCGAT
>JBDLWD010000230.1:0-3219 GCA_039804465.1 Verrucomicrobiota bacterium
TTTACGGCGACATGAGCCGCCGCGTCATGAGCACGCTCCGCGACTTCGCCGAGCGCCTCGAAATCTACTCCATCGACGAGGCCTTCCTCGGCTACGATGACCGTGCCGATTGGCCACGACTCGGCGCGGACATCAAGCGCACCGTCGGCAAGCACACCGGCATCCCCGTCAGCGTCGGCTTCGGCCCCACCAAAGTCCTGGCCAAGCTCGCCAACCGCCTCACCAAACAACGCGACGCCCACGCCGGCGTCCTCGTCTGGCCCGACGATCCCGCCGCCGCCTCAGCCCTGCTCGATACCGTGCCCGTCTCCGACGTGTGGGGCATCGGCCGCCGCTTGGCCGAGCGCCTCGCGCCCCTCGGCGTCACCACCGCCCGCGCCCTGCGCGACCTCGACGACGCCACCGCGCGCCGCCTCCTCGCCGTCACCGGCCTGCGCGTCGTGCTCGAGCTTCGCGGCCTCTCCTGCCTCGCCCTCGACGAGCTGGCCCCGCCCAAGAAAGCCATCTGCTGCGCCAAGGGCTTTGGCTCGCCCCTCGCCACGCTCGAGGAACTAGGCGAACCCCTCGCCGCCTACGTCAGCCGCGTCGCGGAAAAACTCCGCGCCCAGCGCCAGCTCGCGGGCTTCCTCCAGGTCTTCCTCGAAACCAATCCCCACGCCGGTGGCCCACAGTATTGTCCCGCCACCGGCTGCGCCCTGCCCATGCCGAGCAACGACAGCGGCCACCTCGCCGGGATCGCCGCAGGTCTGCTTCGCCGCATCCACCGCCCCGGCTTTTCCTTTCGCAAAGTCGGCGTGCTCGCGTCCGACCTCGGCCCCGAGGATGCCGCGCAACTGTCGTTCGACGCGCCGCCCCCCGAGGCCCTAACCCGCCGCCAAGCCCTCATGACGGCGATGGATCGCCTCAACCGCGCCCACGGCAGGGCCACCGTCCGCCTAGCCTCCGCCGGTCCTTCGGCGCCCGCATGGCGGATGCGCCAAGCCAACCTCAGCCCCTGCTACACCACGCGCTGGAACGCGCTGCTGACGGTGTCGGCGTAAGGACCAGCCCCGCCGTTCCGCCTGCCGACATACGGCCGATCAGCGCGGAGCTTTTAATTGCATAAATTGCTGTGGGTTAATTCTCGCCCGATGGTAAAAATCCGGGCATTTTTCGCGTGTTTATGCCTAGTCTTCACGCAGAGGATTTTACCACAATCCTGCGCCAAGCCAGTCATGCCAAGGAACGCCTCGTTTTGGCGCTTGGCCCGACCGGCTCGGGCAAGACCGCTTTGCTGCGCGCCATTTCAGACAGCCATTCGCTGAGCTACGTCTCCGTCGGCCCAGATTTGGCCGCCGCACTAGCCAATGTCTCTGCGCGCCAGCGTCCACTCGCTCTCTCTCGCATCCTGTCAGGCCTATTGCCTCCCGGCGCTACCGGTCTCGCCCTCGACAATCTCGACCTGCTCTTTTTGCCCGAGCTACAGTGTGACCCGCTGCGACTGGTGGCCCAACTTAGCCAGCATCGTCTCGTCATTGCCGCGTTTACCGGCGAGTTCGCTGGTGGTCGTTACGTCCGGGCTTACCCGGATCACCCAGAATATCGTTACACCGAGCTTTCCGGCGTTACCGTCGCATCGCTTTCCGCCGGTCAACCCACCTTCTTTCAGACTTAAATGAACTACCAGGATCTCGTTCAATTTCACCCAATCGAGTCGGTCATCCAACTTCGCGACGCGGATAAATCAGACGCGGCGAAGACCCTCGTTTCGACCTACGTCATTTCCGATCCTATGGCGCAACGGCTGAACGAACTCATTTTCCCCCAGCTCCAATACGACCAGCACAACGACAACCGGGGCCTGCTCATCGTCGGCAACTACGGCACCGGTAAGTCCCACTTGATGTCCGTCGTCTCCGCCGTCGCCGAGGACGGCTCGCTCGCCGATCTTTTCGCTAACCCGCTCGTTCGCGTCGCCGCCGGCACCATCGCCGGACGCTTTAGGGTGAAGCGTATCGAAATCGGCGCGGTCACCATGGGGCTGCGCGACATCATTTGCGGGCACCTGCAAGAGGCGATGGAGGAGTGGGGTTGCCCCTTCAACTTCCCCCCCGCCGACAAGGTTCGTGAGAACAAGACCGCCATCGAGGACATGATGGCGGCGTTCCAAAAGAAGAACCCCAACCACGGTCTACTCCTCGTCGTGGACGAGTTGCTCGACTACCTTCGCAGCCGAAAAGACCAGGAACTCATTCTCGATCTCGGCTTCCTCCGCGAGTTGGGCGAGGTCTGCAAAGACCTACGTTTCCGCATCATGGCGGGCGTTCAGGAAGCGATTTTCGACAGCCAACGATTCGCCCATGTGGCCGACACCCTTGGCCGCGTGAAGGATCGCTTCCAGCAGGTGAAGATCGTCACGACCGACGTGAAGTTCGTCGTCTCCCAACGACTGCTCCAAAAGACGCCCGCCCAGATGGAGCAGGTTCGCGCCTACCTCGCGCCCTACGCCAAATTCTACGGCGGCATGACCGAGCGTATGGATGAGTTTTGCGCGCTGTTTCCCATTCATCCCGACTACGTCGAGACCTTCCAGCGCATCCCCATCGTCGAGAAACGCGGCGTCCTGCAAATCATCTCTCAGGCAATCAAGACTCTCGTCGGTCAGGCCGTCCCCACCGACCGCCCCGGCATCCTCGCCTACGACAGCTATTGGGAGGCGATCATCGACAACGCCGCTCATCGGGCCAATCCCGACGTAAAAGCCATCATGGATTGCAGCGGCACGCTGGAGTCCAGGGTTCAGAGTGCCCTGCCCAAAAAGACCTACCGTCCTATGGCCGTCCGCATCATTCGCGGCCTCTCTGTCCACCGCCTCACGACCGGCGACATCCACGCCCCGCTCGGCCTCACGCCCGAGGAGCTACGCGATCACCTATGCCTTTACCACCCCGGCGCGGCCGACCTTGGCGGCGATCCGGCCGACGACCTTCTCACCGTAGTGGAACACACCCTGCGGGAGATCCACAAAACCGTCAGCGGCCAGTTCCTCACCAACCAGCTCGATAACCGCCAATGGTTCCTCGATCTGCGCAAGACCGACGACTACGACGCGCTCATCGAGAAGCGTTCCGACTCCCTCGACGACGCCACCCTCGACCGTTTCTACTACGACGCGCTCCGCCAGGTCATGGAATGCACCGACGTGCCCACCCACGTCACCGGTTACCAGATTTGGCAACA
>JBDLWD010000231.1:0-4546 GCA_039804465.1 Verrucomicrobiota bacterium
ACTGGGATTTCGTGTCGACGGAGCCGCGCGCCTGGGCCGCTTTCGCCTATCTCATCTTCGCCGGTTCGCTCGCAGGATACTCGTCCTTCGCCTGGCTGGTGAAAAACACCACTCCAGCCCGAGCCGCCACCTACGCCTACGTCAATCCCGTGGTCGCGGTGTTTCTCGGCTGGCTGCTGCTCGACGAACCGGTCTCGGCCCGCACGGTGGTCGCCTCGGCCGTCATCGTAACCGCTGTGGCGCTGGTCGGCCTCGCAAAGGCACGCCCAGCGAAGTAATCGGGCGCTGGTTTTGTCGGCCAGGCACGGCACACGGCCTTGCCTGAGACGATCGAGCCGCCTCGACCGATGTCGGGGCGGCTCATTCATGTTCGGCTCTGGGCCGGAGCGCGGCTATGGCGCTTATCTTCGTCTTTGGTTTTGGCGGAGTAGTTCGATCACTGGCGTGTTTTCGATTCCTAGACCTAACCGACTGACTTCTGACTCTGACTTCTGACGTGTGGCCTTTCGGCCACGGTGGGAGAATACACCTTCTTCGGCTACAATTCCAGCGGGGCAAATGTAGGATATGCGCGCAAACCCCTGTGACAGCGGCGCCCGCTAGGAACCACTAGGCCAAAGCGGAAAATTGCCTCCTTTTCCGCTTCGCGACATGGTGCACGGATGTCCGCAAAAACCTGGCTACCTTGGTCGCTCGTTCCGCCGCTCCCGCGCGCTCGTCCGCTCACGCCGGCGGTGCTGGCGGAACTGCTGGATGGCGGCCAGGCCTTTCGCTGGAACCGCGACGCTGACGGGGTGTTGAGCGGCGGCTGGGCCGGGCATCACGCGCGCCTGCGCATCGCCCCCGGTAGCGGGGAGCTGGAGTTTTCCGCGCCGAGCGGCGCGGACGCGCGCGCCCTGGCCTCCGCGCTCCAAGCCTACCTGGCCGGTCCGCCGGCGGACGAGGACGTGCTCCCTTGGCGCAGCGATCCGCATCTGGCGTCGTGCATGGCGGCCTTTCCAGGACTGCGCATCCTGCGCCAACCCTTCGGCGAAACGCTGCTGGGCTTCGTGTGCAGCGCCACCAAGCAAATCGTGCAGATCAAACGCATGCTCGAATTGCTCGCCCTGCGCCATGGTCAGGTCGCGCCGGGAGGATGGCGCCGGCTGCCCGACTGGCGTGAACTTGCCGGGATTCCCGAGAAAGATCTGCGCGCCTGCGGGCTGGGCTTTCGCGCCAGGCACGTGGCAGGCATTGCTCGTTTTCTCGCTGCGGAGCCGGGCTGGCTTGAGGCAACCGAACACGCGCCTTACGCCGACGCCAAGGCACGCCTGCTGGAACTGCCCGGGGTCGGGGAAAAAGTCGCGGACTGCGTGCTGCTTTTCGGCGCCGGCCGCCTGGAGGCGTTTCCGGTGGATACGTGGATCGTGAAAGCAATGGCGCGACGCTACGGGCTGGAGGAATGGCGCCCGGCGCAGGTCGCGCATTTCGGCCGGATTCATTTTGGCGCTCAAGCGGGACTGGCCCAACAGTTCCTTTTCGCGTTCGAGCGCGCGGCAGACGTCGAAAAACGCCGCCGCGGCAACGCGAACGATGCGTGATAACCGGCGCCTATCACGCATAAGGCCGGTCAAATCGTGTGCGTCCGGCGCGCAGGGGTTTTCACTTCAATTATTCCCCGCTCGCGGCATCAGGACTTCAGGAAAGGGTAATCGGTATAACCGGCGGGCGACTCCGGGATGTAGAAGGTATTCGAATCGGGTTGATTGAGCGGTGCGTTTTTGAGGAAGCGCGCGGGCAGATCCGGATTGGCCAGAAATGGCACGCCGTAGGCGATGGCGTCCGCCATGCCCTCACGAATCGCGGCCTCTCCGGCATCGCGTGTAAAACCGCCGTTGCGCACCAGCGCACCCGAGAAACGCCTCCGCGCCAGAACGGCCAGCTCTAGCTCGGCCGGACGATCATAGTTGTCGTGGCGCAGTTCCAGAAACCCCAGCGAGCGCTGCTGGCACTCGTCCGCCACATGGGCAACCATCGCCGCCGGATCGGAATCGATCATGTCGTTAAAGGGCACAAGCGGCGAGATGCGCAGGCCCACCCGGCCCGCGCCGAAAACGCTGATGGCGGCGTCCACTACCTCAAAGAGCAGACGCGCGCGGTTGGCGACCGAACCTCCGTAGGAATCGGTGCGGTCGTTGACTCCGTCGCGAAGAAACTGATCGAGGATGTAGCCGTGGGCGCCGTGGACCTGCACCCCGTCGAACCCCGCGAGCCTCGCGTTCTCGGCCGCGCGGCGGAAATGTCCCACGAGCGCAGGCAACTCGTCGGCGCGCAAACGGCGCGGCGCGGGATAAGGCATCTTGCCCTCGGGAGTGTGGATGTGGTCGTTGCGGATCGGCTTTTCGGAGGAGGAAATCGGCTGCGCGCCCTTGTTGAGCGCGGGATGCGTGGCCCGGCCCGGATGCCAGATCTGAAGGTAAATGCGGCCGCCCGCGGCATGAACCGCGTTGGTCACGCGACGCCATCCCGCCACGTGCGCGGTGGAATGGATGCCGGGCTGGTGCGCCCAGGCCTGGCCGTCGGCGGCGACCATCGTCGCCTCGGCGATGAGGAGACCGGCGGAGGCGCGTTGCGCATAATAGTCCGCCATGAGGTCGCCAGGCACATTGTCCGCGGCGGCACGGGTGCGGGTGAGCGGCGCGAAAAGAACGCGATTAGGAATGGAGAGTGAGCCAAGCTGGCCGGGGGATAGGAGCTGCATAGGGAAAGGAAGAAACAGAGTGGTGGTATTACGTTCTGAAGGATGCGTCAGAAAACCCCGAACCAGTCGGCGCGCAAACTTCCCCGATGCGGGGCATTCGACTCCGCGCGTATTTTATTTCGGAAATCACGAACCCTCGCAGATCGAAAAACAACGTCGAACTCCACGCCTAGCCCCGCATGCTAGTTGATTACGACCTTTTGCGACCGATGCCCCCGACCAAGCCCCACGCTGCGCCCACCGACGCGCAACTGGTGCGTCGCCTGCTCGGGCTGGCTTGGCGCTACCGCGCGCGCTGCGTCCGCGTGCTGCTGCTTCAGTGCGTTCTCCTCACCCTGGGACTGGCGGGCCTTTCCTTCACCGGACACGGCATCGACTACATCAAACACGTGGTCGAAGCGCGCGATACTCCGGGCGCACCCGCGCCATCGCTGCACCTGCCCTTGCTGCCGGAACTCCACCCGGCCTGGTCGCCCCTCGCGGTGATCGCCGCGCTCGCCGGGACCATCCTCGTCCTGGCCGCGGCCCGTGCGCTACTCAACTACGTCTACAGCATCGCGATCAACGACCTCGTGCAGCGCCGCCTCGTGGTCGACCTGCGCGACGAACTCTACACCAAGCTTCAACGCCTGAGTTTCCGTTTCTTCGACGCCAACACCACCGGCTCCATCATCACCCGCGTGACCGGCGACGTGCAAAACGTCCGCATGTTTCTCGACCAGGTGCTCATCCAGAGCTTCATCATGATCGTCTCGCTGACGGTTTATCTCGTCTACATGATCAGCCTGAGCCCGGGCCTGACCCTGGCCTGCCTCGCCACCACTCCGCTCCTCGCCATCGCCTCGGTCCTTTTCTCTCGATGGATCCAGCCCCGCTACGCCGCCAACCGCGAGTTGGTCGACCGCCTCGTGCAGCACTTCACAGAGTCGATCCAGGGTATCCCTGTCATCAAAGCCTTCGGCCGCGAACAGGAGGACCGCGCCGCCTTCGCCGCCCGCAATGACGAGGTGCTGCGCCAGCAGCACGGCATATTCTGGCGCGTGAGCACCTTCTCGCCCGCCATCGGATTTCTCACCCGCATCAACCTGCTCGTCCTGCTCGGCTACGGAGGCTGGCTGGTGATCGAGGGTCGCCTGCCGCTTGGCGCCGGCCTGGTCGTATTCGCCGGACTGCTCGAGCAGTTTTCCGGACAGGTCAACCAACTCGCCACCATCGTGAACAGCGTGCAGCAGTCGCTCGTCGCCTCGCGCCGTGTCTTCGATATCCTCGACGCGCCGGTGGAGGTGACTGACGCGCCCGACGCGATCCCCTGCCCCTCGCTGCGCGGCGAAATCCGCTTCGAGAAGGTATCCTTCGCCTTCGGTGATACCGCCGCAGGCGCACCGCTCGTGCTTCACGACGTTGACCTCCACATACCCGCCGGCGCCTGCGTCGCCATCCTCGGCGCGACAGGCGCGGGCAAGAGTTCGCTCATGAGCCTCGTGCCTCGTTTCTTCGATCCGCAGCGCGGACGCGTGCTCATCGACGGCGTCGACGCGCGCCGCTACCGGGTCGAGGATCTGCGACGCCGCATCGGCCTCGTGTTCCAAGAGAGCTTTCTCTTCTCCAACACAATCGCGGCAAACCTCGCCTTCGGCCATCCGGAGGCGACGATCGAACAGATCGAGCGGGCGGCGCGCATCGCCCAGGCCCACGACTTCATCTCCGCCTTGCCCCAAGGCTACGACACCATCCTAGGCGAGGGCGGCAACACCCTCTCGGGCGGTCAGCGCCAGCGCCTGGCCCTGGCCCGCGCGGTATTGCTCG
>JBDLWD010000232.1:0-3088 GCA_039804465.1 Verrucomicrobiota bacterium
GAGCTGCGGCACGGTGATCCAGGCGACGAGCACGGGGAGAACTACCCAGCACACGGCGGCCTGGGCGAGCCAGTAGGTCTGCCAGCTCCAGCCGACGGCGCGTTTCTGCGGGGTGTAGCAAATGGCGGCGGAAAAGGCTCCTACGGCATGGAGGATGGTGCCGAGAAGCGGGTTGGATTCGATCATGGGTTTGGGGTGTGGGTTAAGAAAAGCGTGCGCGCTACGGTTCAGGAGGACGGCGTGGCGAGGCCGAACTCGGCGGCGATGCGGGTGGTGTGCTGGCCGACGCGCGGCGCGCCGACGGTGCTCTTGAAGCGCTGGCCGTCGAGCGTGATCGGGCAACGGGTGGTCTTGAGCGAGGGGCCGTCCTCGCGTTGCACCTCCATGACCCAGTCGAGCGCGGCGAAGGCGGGGTGGGCGAAGAGCTCATTCCAGGACAGAACCTGCGCGCACCAGTAGTCGGCGGGCACGAGGCGATCGAGCCAGTGCTGGGTGGGCCGGGTGGCGAGGTGGTCGCGGAGGTGGGTTTTGATTTCGTCGCGCCGGTCGAACCACGACTGCGGGTCGGCGTAAACGGCGAGGGCGGGCAGCTCAAGAAGTTCGCCTAGGCGCAGCACGGAGCCCATGGCGAGGGCGAGGAAACCGTCGGTGGTGGCGTAGACGCCGTAGGGCGCGCCCAGGTAGGCGTGGCCGTTGTTGACCGCGCTGCGGCGCGGGGGCTGGCCGCCGTCGTTGAGGAAGGTGGTGGTAAGTTCGAACTGAAGATCGAGAATCGATTCGAGCAGGCTCACTTCGACCTGGCCGCCCCGGCCGGTGACGCCGCGGCGCACGAGGGCGGCGAGGATGCCCTGGACGAGGTGGGCGCTGGCGGTGAGGTCGGCGACGGCGAGTCCCATCGGGGTGGGCGGACGATCCGAGTCGCCGGAGAGCCAGACGAGGCCGCTGCGGCTCTGGGCGAGCAGATCCTGGCCGGGGAGGTCGACCCAGGGCCCGGTGGAGCCGTAGCCGGTGACCGTGCCGTAGATGAGTCGGGGGTTGAGTTTCGAGACCGTGGCGTAGTCGAGTCCGAGACGCTCCATCACGCCAGGCCGAAAGTTCTGAATGAGCACGTCGGCGCGGGCGATGAGCTGTTTCACCTGCGCGAGATCGGCGGGGTTCTTGAGGTCGGCGGCGAAGCTCTCCTTGTTGCGGTTGATGGAGTGGAAAAGGGTGCTGTCGCCGTCGAGCTTGAGGTTGGTGATGTAGAGCTGGCGGCAGATGTCGCCGGTGCCGGGGCGCTCGACCTTGATGACGCGGGCGCCGAGGTCGGCGAGGCGGGTGGCGGCGAAGGGCGCGGCGAGAAACTGGGCGAGATCGAGGACGAGCAGACCGTCCAGCGGTCGGGAGGAGTTGGCGTCGGCGGACATGGGCGAAGGGAGGTCGCGGGGCGCTCAGGCGGAGGGAAAGGAGGCGCGCCAGAGGCGGTTTATCTCCGTCAGGGTGGCGTCGAAGGCGGCGCGGCCGGACAGGGCGGCGTGGACGACGTCGGAGGCGGCGTCCTGGAAGTGCATGTAGCCGTCGTGGCGCGGACGCAGCCAGGCGCGATCCAGCGTCGGCAGGGTGGCGGAGAAATAGCCGTTGGCGGCGCGATCGGCATCGGCATCGGTCCAGGCGGCGCGGTGGCCGGGCTGGCCGCCGGCCGCGGTGAAGAGCGTGCGCTGCACCTCGCCGGAGGCGGCGTAGCGCGCGAAGCGCAGGGCCCACTCGCGATGCGAGGCACGGGCGGATAGGGCGAGGCCGGTGCCTCCGAGCGTGGTGCGAAGCGGCGCGCCGCGATGCGCGACGACGTCTCCGAAGGAGAGGAGGCGGGCGGCGTAGCCGGGGCGGGAGTAGTTGGAGTAGCCGTAGGTGAGCGGAATGTAGGCGAGCCTCTCGTTGTCGGCGCGCAGGAGGTGCTCGTAGCTCTGGATCGGGTTGCGCGCCAGGCCGCCCGGGGCGCAGGCGGCGATCAGGGCCGCGAGGTCGGCGAGCGCGGCCTCGCCGACCGGGGCCGACACGAGACGTTCGCGCGAGAGGGCGGGGGCCTCGCCGTGCGAGACGCACAGCGAGTAGAAGTTCATCAGGCAGTTGATGGGGGCGGCGGGCAGTTCGACGTGGCCGGCGCGGGCGAGCGCGAGCAACTCCTCCCAAGTGCGGGGCAGGGCGAGGCCGAGGCGCGATACGAGGTCTGGCCGCCAGCAGGCGACGGGCGTGGCGGCGTCGATGGCAAGCGCCCATTGGCGGCCGTCCCAGAGGTAGCTCTCGTGCGAGCCGCCGACGGAGTGGGCGGCCTGGTCTTGCAGGAAGGCGGCGTCGAGATGGGCGTCGAGCGGCAGAAGGGCTCCGGTGGCGGAGGCGTAGCCGACGAAGGGATGATCGATGACGAGCAGGTCGTAGCGGGCGGCGAGTTCGTCGACCGGGGTGGCCTCGAACTCGCGCAGGGAGCGCTTTTCCCAGACGACATCCACGGCGCCGCCATGAATTTCATGGAAGCGCTGGCCGGCCGCGACCAAGGGCAGGTAGCCGCGGGTGTGGTTCCAGGTGATGCCGCGGAGAAGGACGGGGGAGGGCATGGGCAAAATCGAAGAGATACGGGGTCAGACCTCGGGCACGGGCATGCCGCCGGAGGCGCTGGAGAGATAGGCGGCCTCGACGACGGCCATGGTGCGCGCGACGTCCTCGACCGAGGTGACCATGGAGGCGTCGAGCCCCTCGCGGTGGCGCTGGACGACGGCCATGGAGCCGATGAAGGCCTCGGGGAACCAGGAGCCCTTGATCGGGTAGGCGGTCCAGGGGCCGGGGTTGCCGTTGGCGTCCTTGAGGCAGACCTCGAAGAGGTCGCCGACACCACGAGGGTAGTCCATGAGCAGGCCTACGCGGGCGCGGATGGCGCCGCGCGAGCCCTCCCACTTGAGGTAGCTTTCCTGGTGTTGCCCGCCGAAGTCATGGCAATGGTTGGTGGTGATGGTGGCGCGGACGCCGCTGCCGTAGTTGAGCAGGATGGCCGAGCGCACCTGGGCCAGGCCGGGGTGGCCGGGATGGGGAAGGGTGAGGGCGTGGACGCCGCGCG
>JBDLWD010000233.1:0-4674 GCA_039804465.1 Verrucomicrobiota bacterium
ATACTGGTCGGCAATGTATCCGCGGACTTCCACAGGCGCAGCGCTCAATGGCTCGAGATGATCTTCTTTAATGCCATAAGCTGCCACGCGCGACCCGCCCGCCATCGAGGGCGATGAGCAAGCCAACGCCAGCCAATCCGAACCCGCTGCGAATGCGGAAAACGCCCCGCCGATGTCGAACGAGGCCATGATCGTAGGAGCCACATCGGAAGACACACGCCATTCTCCCAGCGTTACTTTGGCGCCAGACTGCGAGTCCCAAGATTCCGTGCACAAATAGAGTCTGGAGCCCTGAATCCTGCTGGCCACTGCGCGTCCCTCGAGACGCGCGCGCTGAAGCACTCGCGCCTCGCCCTGCTCTACGCGAACGACTCGGATAACGGTAGCCGTCGTAGCATCCCCGGGGTTGCTTTCCGAAGTGATCAAAAGGACATCCTGCCAGTCTTCCGACGCAGTCAGGAGGTGCAGGTCCTGCCCTGCGGCGGGCAGTCGCAGACTGGCCTTGAGGCGAGGCTCGGAGGGATTTGATAGATCGATTACCTGCAGGCCGCGCAGCTGGTTGAAAAAGTAGACAGTGTCGCCGGCGACTTTCCAGATGTCGGCCTCCTTGGGAGTCCCATCGGTGGATATATCCGTGGTGGACACCTCATCCACGGGCGGACTGGCGACGGACATGGCGACGTCGTTCAGCCGCAAGAATTCCTTGGCCGGCATAGTCGCCGTCGGCGCGAATTTATTTTTGCCGCGATAGAAGTTCGCCGGGAATTTTTTCCGCGAAGGTGTTTCCACGTTGGCGCTCAGGCGAAGACGCGTGCGCAGGGTCGTGCCGGACAGACGATACGAATAGGATCCTTCTGAGGCCGAGCGCGCCTCAAGGGTTTGCCAGCCCCCCCGAATATTAAGGCGTTGCAGACTCACTGAAAGAGTCCCGGTCGGCAGGGTGGCCTGGACGACGCGCCCCTTCTCCGTGATCTGAAAAGGCACGTTGATGACCTTCGCGGAAATCAAAGGCGCGGAGGCAAAGCAGACTAAAACGAGCAACAGACCCTGGAAAATGCTACGAAGCTGCGCACCAATCACACGATAAGAGGAACACATGGTCGAAGTAAGTATACATTGACGTATTCCATGATCATTAGCCGCGGCAAGCGCCTTATTGGAGGCGACTTCTCGGCATATTTACGCCACGGCCTGATTCACGCCCCCAGTATGGAAGGGAGCGCAAATAGACGATGAATGGCTTCCCGCATCGGCGCGGGAAGCGTCGCGCCGAGACGATCCGGCGGGGCTTAGTTCTTTAGCACCTGAATGAAGGCGTCGGGCGGGATGTTCACCTTGCCGATCATCTTCATCTTCTTTTTGCCCTCTTTCTGCTTATCGAGGAGCTTGCGCTTACGTGAGATGTCGCCGCCGTAACACTTGGCCGTCACGTCTTTGCGCATTTCCTTCACGTTATCGCGGGCGATGATCTTGCCGCCGATGGCGGCCTGAATAGCGACCTTGAACATCTGGGGCGGGATGATCTCGGCGAGCTTTTCGCAGAGCTCGCGGCCTTTGCCTTCGGCTTTCTCGCGATGGACGATGCTGGCGAAAGCGTCGACCGGGTCGCCGTTGATCATGATATCCATCTTCACGAGGTCGCTCTGACGATACTCGCCGAGCTCGTAGTCCATCGAGCCGTAGCCGTGGGTGATAGATTTGAGGCGGTCGTTGAAGTCGACGAGGATCTCGTTGAGCGGCAGGACGCAGGTGAGCATGACGCGCGTGGCGTCGAGCGTGTCGGTGTGCTCGCAGGTGCCGCGCTTTTCCATCACGAGCGAGAGAATGTCGCCCATGTTTTCGTTGGGGATGTGGATGGCGGCCTTGATCGTCGGCTCGGCGATGTAGTCGATGGTGCCGGGGTCGGGCAGGTTGATGGGGTTGTCGACCTCGATCTCGTCCTGGCCGTGGGCCTTCACCTTGTATACGACGGATGGATACGTGGAAATGATCTCGACGTCGTGCTCGCGGCGGATGCGCTCCTGAATGATCTCCATGTGGAGGAGGCCGAGGAAGCCGCAGCGGAAGCCGAAGCCGAGGGCCACGGAGCTTTCGGACGAGTAGAGAAAGGCGGCGTCGTTGAGACGCAGGCGTCCAAGGGCGGCCTTGAGTTTTTCGTAGTCGTTGCTCTCGAGCGGATACAAGCCGCAGAAGACCATCGGGCGGACCTCCTTGTAGCCGGGGAGCATCTCGGCGGCGGGCTGGCGCGCGAGGGTGAGTGTGTCGCCGATCTTGATCTCGGATGGATCCTTGATGTTGGAGACGATGTAGCCCACGTCGCCGGCCTCGAGCGAGGCGGTCTTGGTCATCTTCGGGGTGAAGACGCCGACCTCTTTGATCTCGGACTTCTGGTTGTTGCTCATCAGGAGCATCTGGTCGCCGGCCTTGACCGCGCCGGAGAACACGCGGGCGTAGGTGATGACGCCGCGGTAGCTATCGTAGAGGGAGTCGAAAACGAGGGCGCGGGTAGCGGGGTAGTGGGTCCAGCGCGGGGGCGGAACGCGGGCGATGACGGCCTCGAGGATGTCCTGAATTCCGATGCCGGTCTTGCCCGAGGCGAGGATGGCTTCCTCGGCGGGAATCATGAGCACGTCCTCGAGCTGCTGCATGCAGAGTTCGAGGTTGGCCGAGGGGAGATCGATCTTGTTGATGACCGGGATGATTTTCAGGCCCTGGGCGGTGGCGAGGTGGGCGTTGGCCACGGTCTGGGCCTCGACGCCCTGGGCGGCGTCGATGAGCAAGACGGCGCCCTCGCAAGCGGCCAGCGAACGGGATACCTCGTAGGCGAAGTCCACGTGGCCCGGCGTGTCCATGAGGTTGATCTTGTAACGATGTCCGTCCTTGGCGGGGTAATGCATCGTCACAGGGTGGGACTTGATCGTGATGCCGCGCTCCTTCTCGAGGTCCATCGCGTCGAGATGCTGGTCGGTGAGGACGCGTTGCTCGACCGTGTTGGTGTATTCCAGCAACCGGTCCGACAAGGTGGTCTTGCCGTGGTCGACGTGGGCGATGATGCAAAAATTACGGGTGAGCGAGGAGTCCATGCGGTCGTGGGCCGGGCGCGGGCGCGCACGCGGAATCGGTCACGGTGCGGAGCCCGCCGAGGGGTTTCAAGCCGCGAGATGAAAAAAGCCCCGGCGGCGAACCGGGGCTGGAATATCGAGGCGGCGAACCCGACCGGGAGCTCAGACCTGGGTGTCGGCAAACTCGCTCAGGCTGCGCACCTGCCAGGCCTTTTCGGTGCGCTTGGCGAGGCCGGCGAGCACGCCGCCGGGCCCGAGTTCGAGGAAGTGGACGGCATCGGGGCCGCCCGCCGTGGCGACGGCCGATCGCATGCAATCTTCCCAGAGCACCGAGGAGACAACCTGCTTCACGAGCGCGGCCTTGATGGCGCCGGGGTCGGAGACGGCCTGCCCTGTGGTGTTGGTGAAGACGGTGAACTTCGGCGCGGCAAAGGGCACCGTATCAAGGAAGGCTGCAAACGCGGCGCGGGCCGGTTCCATTAGGCGCGAGTGGTAGGCGCCGGCGACGTTGAGCGGGATGACTTTTTTGATGCCGTGGTCCTTGGCGGCGGCGACGGCCGCGTCGACTTTGGCCTTCTCGCCGGAGACGATGATCTGGCCGGGGGCGTTGAAGTTGGCGGCCTCAATGTCAAAGGCGGAGCAAAGCTCGGCGACCTTCGCACGCTCCTCGCCAATGATTGCTGCCATGCCGCCGACAGACTGCTCGCAGGCGACCTGCATGAGGCGACCGCGCTCGGCCACCACGCGCAGGCCGGTGGCGAAATCGAACACGCCGGCGGCGGTGTAGGCGGTCACCTCGCCGAGCGAAAGACCGAGGGCCATGGAAACATCGTTCAGCTTGCCCTGCTCCTTGAGGATTGCGTGAAGGGCGAGGCCGTGAACGAAGAGCGCGGGTTGGCAGACCTTGGTCTGGGTGAGCTCGGCGTCGGGACCCTCGAAGGAGAGTTTGGTGAGGCTCCAGCCGAGGACTCGATCGGCCTCGTCGTAGAGAGCGCGTGCGGTCGCGGAATTTTCGTAAAGCGACTTGCCCATGCCGACTTTTTGGGCGCCTTGACCGGCGAAGAGGAGAGCGGTGGCCATAGATTAAAACGCGAAGCGCTAAGGGTCCGCGGCGCCGAAACCAAGGCAGAAAACAAACCGAACCTGGACGGACGCGGGTTGGGCAAAAGAGACGCGACCACGCGTCGCGAGGGCAAAGTCAGGGCGACTGCGCCTCAGGAGGTCTTCATGAAGATGCCCTTGAGGTTCATCTCCAGCGCCTGGGGGTTCGGCGAAAAGCGCAGACCATCCGCCTTGCTGATCTTGCCGGCCTTGATGAGACGGTAGAGGTCGCGGTTAAAAGAGAAGGTTCCCGAGTCGGCGCCGGAATCCAGGATTCCCTGGATTTTCTCATTTTGGCCTTCGAGGATGAGGTTGCGCACGGTGGCGTCGGCGGCGAGCACCTCGTTGGCCGGCATGCGACCACCGCCCTCGAGCGCGGGCACGAGCTTTTGGCAGATGAAGCCACGCAGCGAGCTGGCGATCTGCCGGCGCGCGAGGAGTTGTTGCTCGGGCGGAAAAAACTCGAACAGGCGGGTCAGCGCCTGCGAAACCGTCCCGGCATGCATGGTGG
>JBDLWD010000234.1:0-2515 GCA_039804465.1 Verrucomicrobiota bacterium
CGAAACCAGGGTGGCGCGCCGGCCACGCGAGGACCCTTGCCCGCCTGGTAGAAGGCAAGCGCGGCCGTTTGCGTGACATCCCAGCCCCGCCAGACACCGACGGCAGGGGCGAGGGCGTTCACGTTGGAAGACTGGTAATCATAAAGCGAAAGGTTGTCGCGCAGGGCCTGGCCAAAGGCGGTCAGCGCGCCCTTCTCGTCGTAAACATACTCGCGCGCCACGCGCACGGCGCGCAGCTCATCCCATGAGCGCAACGATCGCCGGGGCGCGCGGTGGGGAATCGCTTCGCGCTCGTAGCGGGAAGCCTCCGCCTCGATGTCCTGGGGCGTGTGGTCGGCCGTGGTCCAGGCGAACAGGCCGTCGCTGAAGCGGCGGGCGTCGTTTTCACCCAGTCCGAGCGCCTGGGCCAGTTCCACCATCTCGTCGAAACTGAGCCGGGGCAGGGAAATTTTGCCGCTCTCGTCGGTGAACGTGAACTCGGCCGACACGCCTTCGCGCGGCGACTCGCCGGCGTAGCCGTAGGGATCATTCCAGCCCTGCTCGGGCGAGTAGAGGTCCTCGTCGACCGCCTTGATCTCGGCCATCACGGCGAGGGCGGTCTCGAGGGCGGAGTAGGCGTCGGCCCGCAACCGCTCGCGGTCGGCCTGGCGGGTGGCCAGGGTGAGCTCGACCGCGCTGTTTTCCATGAACTTGGTCAACATCAGCGAGGCTAGGAGCAAAGTGACCAGCACCACCACGATGACCGAGCCGCCTCGACGTGCGCGACGCGGCCCGACGTGCGAGCGAGGAGAAAAACGGGAGGTGCTCATAGTCGGGTGGCCCCTTCTTTGGCCACGGGCACGCGGAGCACGCGCTCGAGGGACAGTTTGCCGTTCACGAAACGCAGCCGTATCCGTCGCGGCATTACATAGCTGCCGTCGGGCTCGCGCTTCGGCGTCTCGAGCGTTTCCCAGCGGCGGAAGTTCTCGTCGTAATAATCCCAGCCGATGGAGGCGACGAAAGGGCTGACCACCACGCTGCGCGGCGCATCGGTGTCGCGATTCATCTCCAGCACGGACTGCCAGTGGAGACGCAGGCCGGCGCGCTCGTCGACGCCGATGGACATCTCGACATCGGGCAACGGCGACTCGGGCCAGGGCAGCAGACGACTGCCCTCGGCGAGGGTGAACGCGAGCTGGGGCGCCTCGCCGCCCGTCTCCAGTTTGACCTCCTTCATCTCCAGACCGCCGCCTTCGGGGCCGAGCGCGGCGGAGCGCAGCATTTCCTCCACATGCACGGCCACCGCGCGGGCATGCTGGGTAAATAGCCGCTCCTCGCGGCCCTTGCCCCAGACCTCGGCCATGGAAAACACGAAGATGTTCAACGCAACCAGCAGCGATCCGAGCAGGGCGAGCGCGAGCAACACCTCGAGCAGGGTGAAGGCACGGGAGGCGCGGCGGAGTTGCGCCCGAGACAAGGCGAAGGAAGGCCGCCTCATCGCATGGCCTCCCGCTGGCGCTTGAGGCGCTGCGCCGCCTTGTCGCGGAGTTCCTTGCGCTCGGCCTCGGTCGACCAGGTGGGCCGCAGCAGCCGCAGCCTTTCGGAGCGGCGCACCAGATCGCCGGAGCCTCCCGGAGGCGGAGCGGTGACCTCGAGCGCGACGTCGAAGAGGTCGCTCACGGCGGCGGGCTCGATGACGGCGCGCCAGCTCGCGGTGCGGCCGTCGGGCAACACGACGTCGCCGCCGCGCTCGGCGGTGGCGCGGTCAGGCTCGGCGAGCAACTCCTCGCGCGCCCAGGCCAGGTCGGACTCGGATCCGTCGCGGTCGCGCAGCGCGGCGTGAGTCTGGATAAGATTAACGTAGGTCGCGCCGAGCACGACGGCCGCGATGGCGAAGATGGCGAGCGCCACCAGCACCTCGATCAAGGTAAAGGCGCGTCGGCGCGCGGCGAAGCGGTTCATTGCGCGCGTCCTCCGTCGGGCAGCGGCGCGGCCGTCCACGGATCGATGGAATAGACGCGACGGGTCTCGCCACGCCGGACCTGCACTCGCACCGGGTCGCAGGAGCCGTCCGGATAGAAGCGCATAAGCTCGATGGCTCGCTCCTCGAGCTGGCCTCCGAGGAGCACAGCGGAAACCATCTCCGCGCGCAGCAGGCGCACGCTCAGGCCCTCGCGCTTGGGCATCAATTCAATCTGGTCGAGGCCCCAGGCAAAGCCGGCGTCCTCGGGAAGCGGGGAGAGCTCGATGATCTCGCCTTTTTCCACCGCCTCGGCGCGGACCTTCTGCATGAGGGTCAGCAAGGCCGCCTCGGGGTCCTGATCCTCCACGCTTCTCAGCAGGGAGGCCGCGCCGCCGACCATGACGGCCCCCAGCAGCCCGAGCAGCATGAGCACGAGCAAAATCTCCAGCAGGGTGAAGCCCCGGCCGGGTTTGCGTTCGCGTCCGCGCCAGCCTGCCCGTGGTGCAGCCGGCACGCGCGATTCCTCACCAGTTGCCGACGTCGTCCGCGGTGCCCTCGGCTGTGTCCGGGCCC
>JBDLWD010000235.1:0-3043 GCA_039804465.1 Verrucomicrobiota bacterium
ATGACCATCGCATTCAGCGCCGCCGACCTCGTCACCCTCCTTTCTCCGCGAGCAATCCGGGGAGCGACCTCGGCCACTATCCGCAATATCGCCGCCTTGAAAGACGCGCAGCCCGGCGACCTCTCCTTCCTCGGCAATCCCAAATACAAGCCCGAGGTCTCCGCCACCAAGGCTTCCTTAGTCCTGCTACCAGCCGACTTCGAGGGCGAGCCGCCCACCGGCCAGGTATGGCTGCTGGTCGAGAATCCCTCGTCCGCCCTCGCCTCGCTTTGCGCCAGGCTTGAAGCCGCGCTTTGGCCCAGGCCTCCCGCAGGCATACATCCCAGCGCAATCATCGCTCCGACGGCCAAGGTCGATCCCTCCGCGACGGTCGGCCCGCTCTGCGTCATAGAGGATGATGCCACGGTGGGCCCGCGCACCGTCCTTCAGGCCCAGATTTTCCTGGGGCGCGCCTCGCGGATTGGCGCGGATTGCTGGCTGATGGCGGGAGCTCACGTCGCAACCGAATGCGCGGTCGGTGACCGAGTCCGGCTTCATGCGGGCGTGGTGGTCGGCGCGGACGGGTTCGGCTACGAGTTCCAGGCCGGGCGGCACGTCAAGGTCCCGCAGGTCGGCGCAGTGGAAATCCAGGACGACGTCGAGATTGGCGCCAACAGCACCTTGGACCGCGCGCGGTTCAGCCGAACCGTGATCGGCCAGGGCACGAAAATAGACAACCT
This sequence comes from Verrucomicrobiota bacterium, assembly GCA_039804465.1. Classification (GTDB taxonomy): domain Bacteria; phylum Verrucomicrobiota; class Verrucomicrobiia; order Opitutales; family Opitutaceae; genus IMCC26134_A. Next base: position 720 of record JBDLWD010000235.1, read on the forward strand.
CGTGCAGATCGCCCACAACGTCGTGATCGGACGTCACTGCATCATCTGCGCGCAAGTCGGTATCAGCGGCAGCACTACACTGGAGGATTACGTGATCCTCGGCGGGCAGGCGGGCGTGGCCGGTCATCTGCGGATAGGCAAGGGCGCCAAGGCCGACGGCCAGACAGGCATCAATTCCACACTGGAGCCTGGAGTCTTCGTGAAAGGCTCTCCCTGCCTGCCCTACCAGCTCGAGCAACGTATAAACGTCCTGCGCCAGCGCCTTCCCGAGCTCTTCCGAAAGGTCGAATCGATCTCCGCCGATCTGGCCGAGCTCAAGGCCAAGGGCTAAGCGATACGGCCGCCGCTTATCTCTTCGCCGCGGCGCGGTTAAGGCGGTCGCGCACAGCCGCCGCGAGCCCTTCCTCGCCGACCGGCAGCTCGGCGTGGATGACTCGCCATTCGGCCGCATCGAGGCGCCTGAGCGCGGCGAACAGGCTGCGCGCGATCTCAGCCAGATCCCCCCGCTCGCTCAGCCAGTGCAGCCTGGAGTCGCGCCCTGGACGCGAGGGGCGACGCAGCAGCAAAAGCGCCTCGTCGGCAGGCAGACGATCAAGCGCGTCGGCATCCAGCCTGGCGTGCAGACGCAGTGGAGTTTTCGGGCTGTAATGCCTGGCCAGCATTCCAGGGGCGGGCGCCGCACGGGATGGGTCTAGGCGGGCCGGACGCGGGCGCGCCACGCGCACGCCCAGCACGGACTCGATCTCTTCCACCGCCAAGCCTCCGGGACGCAGCAAGCGAGGACCATCGGCTTGGGTAAGATCGATAATGGTCGACTCCACGCCAACCTCACATTCGCCGCCGTCGACCACGATTTTCAACGCGGTGCCGGACAAGCCGTCGCGCACGTGCTCCGCCGTGGTCGGGCTCACGTAACCAAAGGGGTTGGCGCTGGGCGCGGCCAAAGGGCATCCACTTAGTTGAATCAATCGGCGAAACAGCGGGTGGGCCGGCACTCGCACCGCGACCGTGGGCCGCCCCGCCGTGATCAGATCAGGAACCGTCTGGCGCTTTGGCAGAACCAAGGTCAGAGGCCCCGGCCAAAACCGCTCCGATAAACGATGGGCGGCATCATTAGCGCAAGCTACGCGCTCCAGCTCACCGGCCTCGGCCAGGTGAACGATCAACGGATCAGTGGTAGGACGGCGCTTCGCCTTGAAAATCTTCTCGCATGCGCCGGCCGAAAACGCATCCGCGGCGAGCCCGTAAACGGTCTCGGAAGGCACGCCGACGATTCCTCCTCGACGCAACACGGAGGCGGCGCGTGCGAGGTTAAACGGAGTGGGGCGCAGAATGCGCGGCCGGGGCAACAAATCCGAATCGGGCATAAAAAAACCGGGGTGCCGTAAAACGCCCCCCGGTCGGAATAAAGCCAAACCGGCCCGATTACTGGGCGAGCAGCATGGAGCGGCTGCGCTTGATCGTCTTGGTGACGCGGCGCTGCTGCTTGGCGGAGAGATGGGTGTATTTGCGCGGCAGAATCTTGCCGGTATCGGTCACATAACGAACCATCAACTCGGGCTGAGTGAAGGGGAAAGCCTCGGGAGTGAGGGACTGGGTGGCGGTGGTCTCGGTGGCGCTCATTGTTGAAAAAGAGTTAAGGAAAATCGGGAATTTGGGACGTCTGTCAACGGAGATAAAAAACAAGGTGAGCAACGCCTTCGATGCCAGGTGATCCAGGCCTCAAAGGCGTCCTTGCCCCTTAGGCGGATGCCTTGGCTTCCTTGTCGTCGGCCGAGGTCGCACCATCGTCGCCAGAAGCTACGATGTAGTAGTCCTTGTAGGACTTGTCGTAATACTGCGCGTAGTAGTAACCGGATACGGCCAGGTTCAAGCCGTTAAGAACGGCACCGTAACAAGTCACGTTGGAATCCAGCAAACGACGGGCGGCGGCCTGGGCGGCTTTGCGACGAACCTTGTTGAAGAAGATCGTGAAGATAGAACCGTCTACCAAAGGCAGAACCACCAGGGCGTCGGAAACGGCCGCGAGGGGAGGAGTATCGATGAAAACGCGGTCGTAACGCTTGCGCAGATCCGAGATCATGATCTCGAAGCTCTTGTTGTTCAAAATTTGTGTCGGGTTTTTGGCCCGGCCACCCGTGGGGATTACATCCAAATTGGGATGAACGTCCTTCAGAGTAACTTCGTCAAGTGTCGCGACACCGGAGCAGACGTCAATAACACCCTTCAAGTTTTCGCGGCGGAATGACTTGTGAATGTTCGGTTTGCGAAGATCGCAATCCACGATGCAAACGCGATCGCCGTGGGCGGCGTAGACCAAGGCC
>JBDLWD010000236.1:0-3230 GCA_039804465.1 Verrucomicrobiota bacterium
CCACCACCCGCCGATGAACTGGCCAACCGGATCATGCGACTCCTCGCCTCCGTGCGCCTGCCCGCCGCCGCGGTGAAAATCGTCCGCTACCGCGAACTTACCCGCACTGCAGAGTTAATCACCGCCCGTTCCCTCCCCTACACCGCGCCCGATTTTCTGCGCGGATTTCGCCTCGCCACGTTCCGCCAAGGCGAGCGCGACGGACGCCTGACCGGCCACAAAACGCTCAACTACCTAGAAAACATCTTCGCGCGCCAGGCCGCCAAAGCCGCCGGCGCAGACGAGGCGCTCTTCGTGACGCCCTCCGGCCACGTTCTCGAGGGCGCGGTCAGCAGCGTCTTCATCGTCAAAGACGGCCACGCCTACACACCGCCTCTCTCCTCCGGTGTGCTGCCCGGCGTGGCCCGCGCGCACGTGTTAAAAATCATCGGTCCGGAACGCGCCCACGAAAACAACCTCACCCTCGACGAGATTCGAGACGCCGACGAGTGCTTCCTCACCAACGCGCTCATGCAGGTCATGCCCGTCTGCGCGATCGACGACCACAAATTCCCCGCCCACTCCCCCGAGACAAGCGCCGTGCGCCAGCGTTTCGTATCCACCACGGAATAACACGCTCGCCCGCCATGCCTCCGCTCGACGCCCCCGCCCGTTTCCTCGCCCTGCTAAGCGAATCCATCGCGCAAAACGCCCTCGTAAAGCTCACCCTGGGCAAGCCGCGGTCCGCCGCGCCCGACCTCACCCTGCGCAACGTCTTCGTCCGCCCGGTCTCGCTAAAGAGCGGCCCGCAGCTCTCCTTCGTTTATCGCCACGAGACGCGCGACATCACCAAGAACCACCCGCCCGCCGAGGCCGCCTCCGTGGTCGCAGACTTGCTGTCAGCCGCCTTTCTCGACGCCCATCTTTTCACCCCGCTCCAGACCGCGCAGCTGGAGCAGTCCGCCGACCCCGCTCGTCCCGCCCGCCTACGCGTGACCACCGCCGGCAGCGCCCCGCCCATCCCCGCCGCCACGCACGACCGCGCCAAACACCGACCCGTCTCCCCCGACGCGGCCTGGCTGCGCGCCCTGGGCGTGACCAACGACCGCGGCCAGCCGCGCGAAGGCATGGCGCATAAATTCCGCCAGATCGAAAAATTCGCGGAGCTGCTCCATGCACTCCTCGCCGAGTCCGGACTAGCCCCAGCCTTATCCGGCTCCACGCTCCCTGCTCCCTGCTACCCGCCCCTCCGCATCGCCGACATGGGCGCCGGCAAAGGCTACCTTACCTTCGCGCTCGCCGATCTTCTCCGCGAGCGTGCAGAGGTTCTGGGCATCGAACGCCGCGCCGACCTCGTGGCCGTCTGCAATCGCGTCGCCTCCGACAGCGGCCTCGCCCCAAAGTTGCGCTTCGTCGAGGGCGACATCCCCTCCTCCGCCTCCGCCGCCACAACCTCGCTCGGCCAACTCGACGCGCTCATAGCGCTACACGCCTGCGACACCGCCACCGACGACGCTCTAGCCGCCGGCCACGCCTCCGGCGCGCGCCTTCTGGTCGTCTCGCCCTGCTGCCAAAAGGAACTCCGCCCCCGCCTCGTCGCCCCGCCTGTCCTCGCCGATGCGCTTCGCCACGGCATCTTCCTCGAACGCCAGGCCGAATTCGTCACCGACGCCCTCCGCGCCCAGCTCCTCGAGGCCGCCGGCTACCGCACCAAGGTCTTCGAATTCGTCGCCACCGAGCACACGGCCAAAAATCTCATGATCGCCGCCGTCCGCCCCGCCGCTCTAGCCGCGTGCGGCGCCGTTTTCGAACCCGATCCCGCCGCCCTCGACCGTGCCCGCGCCTTCGCCGCGTTCTACGGCATCCGCGAACAACGCCTCGCCCGCCACCTCGGCATCGATCTGGCCTGAAACGCCCCGTCTCCCCCGCCCTTGACCGCCCCCGCCCCGGCGCGCCAAGGTCCGCGTTTTCCCTTCACTCCCCGCTCCTAGCTCCTAGCTCCCAGCTCCCTGCTCCACTCTCTTCCACCATGCCCACCCTGAAGTTTTCCGTCCTGCCCGGTGATTACATCGGCCCCGAAGTCATGTCCGAGGCCCTTCGCGTCCTCGAGCACGTCGCCAAGAAAGAGGGCCTGACCCTCGACTACCAAGTCGCCGACGTCGGCGGCGCCGGCATCGACAACCACGGCAAGGCCCTCCCCGACTCGACCCTCGCCCTCTGCCAGCAGGCCGACGCCATCCTCTTCGGCTCCGTCGGCGGCCCGAAGTGGGAAAAACTCCCGCCCAAGGAGCAGCCCGAGCGCGCCGCTCTCCTCCCCCTGCGCAAAGCCTTCAACCTCTTCGCCAACATCCGCCCCGGCCTGCTGTATTCGGATCTTCGCGACGCCTCCCCGCCCAAGACCGAGCGCATCCCCAACGGCATCGACATCGTCTGCATCCGCGAGCTCACCGGCGGCATCTACTTCGGCCAGCCCAAGACCACCGTCCGCCTCGAGAACGGCGAGGAGCAGGCCATCGACACGATGGTCTACAAGACCTCCGAGATCGAGCGCATCGCCGAGGTGGCCGCCGTCACCGCCCGCGCCCGCGGCAAGAAGGTCTGCTCGGTCGACAAGGCCAACGTGCTCGAGACCTCCGTTCTCTGGCGCCGCGTCGTCACCGCCTACTTCGCGAAGCACCACCCCGACCTCGCGCTCAGCCACATGTATGTCGACAACGCCGCCATGCAGCTCGCGCGCGATCCCAACCAGTTCGACGTGCTCTTCACCGAAAACATGTTCGGCGACATCCTCTCCGACGAGATGGCCGTCATCTGCGGCTCCCTCGGCATGATGAGCAGCGCCTCCCTCGGCACCGGTGTGAACAGCCACGGCAAACCCTTCGGCCTCTTCGAGCCCGCCGGCGGCACCGCCCCCGACATCGCCGGCAAGGGCGTGGCCAACCCCTGCGCCCAGGTCCTCTCCACCGCCCTCATGCTCCGCTACAGCTTCGACCTCGACGCCGTCGCCACGAAGATCGAGGCCGCCGTCCGCAAGACCGTCACCCAAGACGGCGTGCGCACCGGCGACATCGCCTTCGGCAAGCCCTCCGTCAGCACCAAGTCCATGGCCGACGCCATCATCGCCAACCTTTAACCCTCAGGGCGGCGGCACACCCGCCGCCCTCGATGGTGTCTAGTCCACCGCGCCCACCTCGCGAAACGCTGCCTCCGCTAGCGCCACGTCCACCCCTCCCTGCGTCGTGGCCTCGCCC
>JBDLWD010000237.1:0-4609 GCA_039804465.1 Verrucomicrobiota bacterium
AGGCATCTTCGGCAAACGCCTCGTCGCTGGGGCTTTTGTTTTTTCCGCCGGTCTCGGATTGGTCGCGACGAATTGCGTGAATGCCTTCAGCTACGGCTACGACAAGCTCCGCTTCATCAAGCCGGTCTTCATCGGCGACACCATCTACACCATCAAGACCGACCTCGAAAAGACCCCCAAATACAAGGAGCTCGGCCTCTACCGCGCCAGCTACGAGGTCTTCAAGGGCGACGGCGAACTCGTCCTCTACTGCGAGCACATCCAGACCGTGAAATACCGCGACCCGGCCGCCTTCGCCGCGTTCGCCGCCAAGTCCTGATCTTACCGCCATGCCCGTCATCGACACCCACGTCCATCTCTGGGACCCCGACGCCCGCTCCTACCCCTGGCTGGCCACCCCGGGGCTGGAGCTGCTGGACCGTCCGTATCTGCTTCCTCACTACCAAATTGCCTGCGCCGGCATGGACGTGGCAGGCGGGGTCTTTGTCGAATGCGATCCCGCCGCGGACCACGCCCTCGACGAGGCCCGCTTCGCGCTCGAGCTCGCAACCAAGCCGGGCTCGCCGCTTCTGGGCGTGGTCGCTCGCGTCTCGCCGGAATCCGCCTGCTTCCCCGCCGAACTCGCCGCGCTTCTCGCTCTCCCCGGCGCGCCACGCTTCCTCAAGGGCGCGCGCCGCGTGCTCCACACCCAGCCGGACGACCTCTCGCGCTCACCGGGCTTCCGCGCGAACGTCCGCGCGCTCGGCCGCGCCGGCCTCAGCTTCGACCTCTGCGTGCTCGCCCGCCAGTTGCCCGTCGCGCTTGAACTCGCCGCCGCCTGCCCGGACGTTTCGTTCATCCTCGACCACTGCGGCGTGCCCGACGTGAAGGGCCGCGCGCTGGATCCCTGGCGCGCCGACCTCGCCGCCCTCGCCCGACTGCCAAACGTCGCCTGCAAGATCTCCGGCCTCGTCGCCTACGCCGCCTCGGAGTGGAACGAGGACGACCTACGCCCCTTCGTCGAGCACGCCATCGGCAGCTTCGGCTGGGATCGCGTGATGTTTGGCGGCGACTGGCCCGTCTGCCTGCTCGGCGCGCCGCTGACTCGTTGGCACGCCGCCCTGACCACCCTCCTTGCCTCCGCTAAGCAAGACGAGAAGGATGCTCTTTTCAAGGGGACCGCCGGCCGGATCTACCGTCTCGGCGAATAGGCCCGAGCGATTTATCGGCTTCAAGCCTTCCCCAGCTTCCCCCAGCACAGTAGTAAACCAACAAGATTTAACCTTACACCAATATGCTAAACACAACCGACCTGATCGTAATAATCGGATACATTCTCGGCGTCGTGGCCCTAGGCCTCTGGGCCGGCACCCGCGGCGGCCGTGAAAAAGCCCTCGTCGGCGGCGCACCCTCGGAAGGCGATTCCACCAGCTACTTTCTAGCCGGCGGCACCCTGCGCTGGCCGGTCATCGGCATGGCGCTCTTCGCCACCAACATCTCTTGCGTGCACCTTGTCAGCCTCGCCCAATCCGGCTTCGACACCGGCCTGCTCAACGGAAACTTCGAGTGGATGGCGGCCTTCACCTTGGTGCTGCTGGCCCTGTTCTTCGCGCCGTTCTACATCAAGACGCGCATCTCCACCCTCCCCGACTACCTCGAGCGGCGCTACGACCGCGCCTGCCGCGACTGGCTGGCCGTTCTCTCGATCGTCGCCGCGGTTACCATCCACATCGGCTTCTCGTTTCTTACCGGCGGCCTCGTCCTGGGCTACCTGTTCCCAGAGTTCGGCGGCATCTACACCGCCATCATAGTCATCGCGGCGGTTACTGGCCTTTACACGATTGTCGGCGGTTTGCTCGCGGTGGTTCTCACCGAAACCGTCCAGACCGTGGTCCTGCTGGTCGGCGCCCTGGTCATCACCGCAGCCGCCTGGTTCAAGCTCGGAGGCTGGGCGCCTCTCGTGGAGACCCTGCAGGCTGCCGGCGCGACCGAGAAGCTCTCCATGCTCCGCCCGGCAGGCGACCCCAGCGGCATGCCCTGGTATGCCATTTTGCTCGGCTACCCGGTCCTCGGCGTCTGGTATTGGTGCGCGGACCAAACCATCGTTCAGCGCGTGCTGGGCGCCCGAGATGAAAACCATGCCCGCACCGGCGCGCTTTTCTGCGCTCTGCTCAAGGTCTTCCCGGTGTTTCTCTTCGTCCTTCCCGGTCTGCTGGCGTTCGCCCTCCACCATCGCGGAGCACTGGATCTCTCCAGCCTGACAACCAACGGCACGCTCGATAGCAAAAACGTCTACTCGGCCATGATCGTCGAGTTGCTTCCGGCCGGCCTTCGCGGACTCGTGGTGGCTGCCATGCTTGCGGCCCTCATGAGCACCGTCGCCGGCGCCCTCAATTCCATTTCCTCCCTCGTCAGTCTCGACCTCTACAAACGCTTCCGCCCTGCCGCGTCGGACAAGCGCCTCGTGGCGGTGGGACGCATCGCGGCCGCGGTAGCCTTGGTCCTCTCCATATCGCTTATTCCGCTTCTCAACCGCTACGAGAGCCTTTTCAACGGCCTCAACACCATCATCGCCCACATCGCGCCTCCCGTGACCTGCGTCTTCCTCCTGGGTATTTTCTGGTCCGGCGCCACCGCGCTCTCCGGTCGCCTCACGCTTTGGGCCGGCTCCGCCCTCGGCGCTGGCGTATTCGCATTCAACTCCTTCGTGCCCGACCAACCCTTGGCGAAGGTGCCTTTCATGCTGATGGCCTTCTACCTGCTCGTCGCCTGCATCGTATTTCAAGTCGCTGTCAGCCTTGCCAAACCCGCCACAGAGAGCGAACGCGCCGCGGCGGTTTGCTGGAAGTCCCCCCTCGATCCGTTGCGCTCTCCCGGCTGGCCCGGCCTCGCCAACTACAAGGTCCTATCCCTTCTCGTCCTCGTCGGCATGGCCGCGCTCTACACCTTCTTTCGCTAACTCCTCCACATGAAACGCCACCTGCCGCTGCTCACCCTCGCGTTGCTCCTCGGTGCCTGCGCTTCCACGCCAAAATCTCCGTCCACCGCCATGACGAAACCCGCCTTGCCTCCGGAAAAAAACGACCTCCCCCACATCGCGCCCATCCACGGGCCCTCCAATCCCGCCCCCGGCTCAGAAAATCAATCCGCCGCTCGATTCTACGGTTCAATAATCGGCCTCGATCCCGCGAAGGAGAAGCTCTACCGCGAGCTACATGCCAACGTTTGGCCGGAAGTGGTGGCGGCGATCACCAAGGCCAACATTCGCAACTTCAACGTCTACCTCACCGAGATCGAGGGCCGTCGTTACTTGGTAAGCACCTTTGAGTATATTGGATCCGATCCGGCCAAGGACTTCGCATCCATGGCCGCCGATCCCGTCACCCGCGAAAAATGGTGGCCGCTCACCGACGGCTGCCAGATTCGCCTCCCCGGCACTCCCGCCGGCGCGCAGTGGCGCGCAATGGAGCGGATCAATCATCTGCCCTGAGCCAGCCGCCGTTTCCCCGCACCATGTCCATTCCCAGACGTTTTCAAAACAAACACGTCCTCGTCACCGGCGGCGGCTCCGGCATCGGCCGGGCCATCTCCCTGCGCCTCGCATCCGAAGGCGGCTCCATTGTCATTCTTGAGCAGCGCCCCGAGGCCGGGGCCGCCACGGCGGCCGAAATCACGGACGCCGGCGGCGTGGCCCGCGTCGTGGCCGCCGACGTCTCGAACACCGAGTCGGTGCGCGACGCCCTCGCCGGCATCCCCGAGCTCGACGTCATCGTGAACAACGCCGGCATCGCCCATGTGGGCAACGTTCTCGGCACCACGCCCGAGGACCTCGACCGCCTCTACTCGGTCAACGTCAAGGGCGTCTACCACGTCCTCCACTTCGGCATCCCCAAACTCATCGCCCGCGGCGGCGGCTCCGTGCTTAACCTCGCTTCCATCGCCTCAAAGGTGGGCCTTCAAGACCGCTTCGCCTATGGCATGACCAAGGGCGCCGTGCTCACCATGACCCTGTCGGTCGCACGAGATTTCGTGGAGCAAAAAATCCGCTGTAACTGCGTCTGCCCCGCCCGAGTGCACACCCCGTTCGTCGACGGATTCATTTCCAAGAACTACCCCGGGCGCGAAGCCGAGATGTTCCAAAAGCTTTCCGCCGCGCAGCCCATCGGCCGCATGGGTCAGCCCGAGGAGATAGCCGCGCTCGCCGCCTTTCTCTGTTCCGACGAGGCCGGATTCATCACCGGCTCAGCCTACGATATCGACGGCGGCGTCACTCTGCTTCGCTAACACCTCCTCTATTCCGCTCCCCATGAAACTCCTCCGCTTTGGCGCCCCCGGCGCCGAAAAACCCGGCGTCCTCCTCACCGATGGCCGTCGCATCGACGTCTCCTCGGCCTTCGCCGAGTTCGACGAAAAGTTCTTCGCCACCGACGGCCTCGTCCGTCTCCGCGACTGGCTCGCTTCAACCTCCGCCAGCCACGCCCCCGAGATCCCCGCCGGCACCCGCCTCGGCCCGCCGGTCGCCCGCCCCAGCAAGATCATCTGCATAGGGCTGAACTACCGCGACCACGCCGCCGAGTCCGGTATGACACCACCCGCCGAGCCGGTCGTGTTCTTCAAGTCCACCACCGCG
>JBDLWD010000238.1:0-4385 GCA_039804465.1 Verrucomicrobiota bacterium
GCCTGCAAACGCGCGTCTACCCGACCTACCGCGCCGACAAGCTCATGGCCGTCGCCGCCCCCGCCGTATTCAACGCCTGGTGCGACCAACTCGGCGCCCGCGCCGACGCCGACATCAAGGACCTCGACTCCCTCCTCGCCGCCCTAGACCAGCGCCACGCCTTCTTCCACTCCCTCGGCGGCCGCCTTTCCGACCACGGCCTCGAGGCCCTGCCCGACGCCGACTGCACCGAGGCCGAGGCCCGCGCCATCTTCGCCCAGACCCGCTCCGGCCGCGCCGCCACCCCCGAGCAGACCGCCAAGTGGGTCTGGTATGTCATGGTCTTCCTCGGCCGCCTCGACGCCAAGCGCGGCTGGACCAAGCAGCTCCACCTCGGTGCCCTGCGCAACAACAACAGCCGCCTGCTCAAGCGTCTCGGGGCCGACGCCGGCGTGGACTCCATCGGCGACTTCCCCCAGGCCCGCGCCCTCTCGCGCTACCTCGACACCCTCGACCGCGAGAACGCCCTGCCCAAGGTCGTCCTCTACAACCTCAACCCCGCCGAAAACTACGTCTTCGCCACCATGATCGGCAACTTCCAGGACGGCTCCGTGGCCGGGAAGCTCCAGTTCGGCTCCGGCTGGTGGTTCCTCGACCAGAAGGAGGGCATGGAGTGGCAGATGAACGCCCTCAGTTCGCTCGGCCTGCTCACCCGGTTCGTCGGCATGCTCACCGACTCGCGCAGCTTCCTTTCGTATCCGCGCCACGAATACTTCCGCCGCCTGCTTTGCCGTTTGATCGGCGAGGACGTGGAGGCCGGCCTCATTCCCGCCGACGAGGCCCACCTCGGCGGCGTCGTGCGCGACATCAGCTACCGCAACGCCGAGGCCTATTTCGGCCTCGAGGCCGGGCGGTTCTGAGCCGTCCGCGCCGCCGTCGCGCCTCACCGGACCGCGAACGCGTCCCGCTTTCTCCGCCCCTGGCGCGCGCCCGGGGCGGCTTCGCGTTGACTCCACGGGGAGCCGGCGGGTTGCATCACGGCTTTTAACCGTCCTGCGGTGCCCGTGACCCGCCGGACGACTTGCTTCGTCACGGATCCAATACCCACCCCCGAATCATCATCCCTATGTCGGCAGATGTAGTCCTCACCCAGCTGGAAAAGGTTTACGCGGAGAAAAACGGCCCCGGCGTCAAAGTCGTCCACGGCATCAACCTCGAGATCAAGGAGGGCGAGTTCATGGTCCTCGTTGGCCCCTCCGGTTGCGGCAAATCCACCACGCTTCGCCTGATTGCCGGCCTGGAGGAGATCTCCGGCGGCACCATCGCCATCGCCGGCCGGGTGGTGAACAACGTCCTCCCCAAGGATCGCGACATCGCGATGGTCTTCCAAAACTACGCGCTCTACCCGCACATGAGCGTGTATGAGAACATGGCCTTCGGCCTGAAGCTGCGCAAAATGCCCAAGGACGAGATCGACCGCCGCGTGCGCGAGGCCTCGGCCATGCTCGGCCTCGATCCCTATCTCGACCGCAAGCCCAAGGCCCTCTCCGGCGGCCAGCGCCAGCGCGTCGCCGTAGGCCGCGCCATCGTGCGCAAGCCGAAGGTGTTTCTCTTCGACGAGCCGCTTTCCAACCTCGACGCCAAGATGCGCGTCTCCACGCGCACCGAGATATCCAAGCTCCACGCCAAGCTCGGCGCCACCATGGTCTACGTCACCCACGACCAGGTGGAGGCCATGACCATGGGCGACCGTATCTGCGTGATGAAGGACGGCCGCATCATGCAGGTCGCCTCGCCGCTCGAGCTCTACAACAAGCCCCAGAATGTCTTCGTCGCCGGATTCATCGGCAGCCCCCCGATGAACTTCTTCAAGGGTCGTCTCGAAAAGGGCGCGGGCGACCGCCTCGTGTTCACCGAGACGAACACGCAGGGCGCGCCGGTGCGCGTGGTCCTCGACGCCGCGCTCTCCGCCAAGGGCGCCGGCCACGTCGGCAAAGAGGTGATCTTCGGCATCCGCCCCGAGGATGTGCAGGACACCGCCACGGCGGCCGCGCCCGAGCCCGACCACACGGTCGAGGTCAAGGTCGAGGTCTCCGAGCCGATGGGCGCCGAGACCTTCCTCTACCTGCACACCGGAGCCACTAGCTTCATCGCCCGCGTGCGCCCGACCGACCGCTTCGAGGTCGGCCAGCGCGTAAAGGTCACCTTCAAGGTCGAGGCCGCCCACCTCTTCGACGCCGCGACCGAGCAGGTTTTGCCCTGACGTCCGGCGCCCGCGGCCGGCCCCGTTCGGGCCGGCCGCACCGAGCGGCCGGGCCGATCAGGCCTGCTTGATCTCGACGGTCTCGAGCTTGGGCGAGAGGACTTGTAGGACGAGCAACGCAAGCAGGTAGGCGAAGCCGGCGATCATGAAGAGTGGCACGTAGCCGCCGGTGTTGATGATGGCGCCGACCTTGGCGGCGAGGAGCGCGCCGCCGAGGCCGCCGGCGAGGCCGCCGATGCCGACCACGCTGCCAACGGCGCGGCGCGGGAACTGGTCGGCGACTGTGGTGAAGAGGTTGGCGCTCCAGCCTTGGTGGGCCGCAGTGGCGAGGGCGATCAGGGCAATGGCCACGTAGATGCTGCTGGTCATCGAGGCGAAGACGATGGGCACCACACAGAGGGCGCAGATGAGCATGGTGACCTTGCGGGCCTTGTTCACCGACCAGCCCATTCCGATGAACTTGGTGGCGAGCCAGCCGAAGAACACGCTGCCGCCGTCGGACACGAGGTAGATTATCAGGAAGGGGATGCCGACCTGCTTGAGGTTGAGCTTTGTGTCGAAGGCGGGGTTGCTGTTGAAGAAGGTAGGCAGCCAGGTGAGATAGAACCACCAGATGGCGTCGGTCATGAACTTGGGAATGGCGAAGGCCCAGGTGGCGCGGTAGCTGACCAGATAGCGCCATTTCACGGGCTGGCCGGCATCGGGCGGTCCGTCCTGGCGGATGTGGGCGAGCTCCTCCCTGGAGAGCTTGGGATGCTCCTCGGGCGTGCGGTAGATGCTGAGCCACCAGAAAAGCACGAAGGCTCCGATCGCGCCGGTGACGATGAAGGAGGCGCGCCAGCCCCAGTGGGCGATGATGAAGGGCACGCAGATGGCGGTGAGAATGATGCCAACATTCGCGCCGGCGTTGAAGATGCCGGTGGCGAAGCTGCGTTCCTTTTTGGGGAACCATTCGGAGACCGTCTTGATGGCGGAGGGGAAGTTGGTCGCCTCGCCGACGCCAAGGAGGCCGCGGGCCCAGCCCATGCCGGGAACGGTGTGGACAAGGCCGTGAAGAACGGCGGCGATGCTCCAGCCGCCGATGCCGACGGCGTAACCGCGGCGGATGCCGATGCGGTCGATAAGCCAGCCGGCGAGCAGGAAGCCGAAGGCATAGCAGTATTTGAAGATGGCATCGAGGTGGCTCATCTTCTCGCGGAAGAGCGCCATGTCGGCGTCGGTGAGCGGCTGGTCGAGCGGAATGCCCAGCATCTGGTGCCGGAACACTGGATCGAGCATCGTGAACGAGAAGACGTTCCGGTCGATGTAGTTGATCGTGGTGGCGAGGAACAGAACGGCGCAAATGCGCCAGCGGTAGCGACCGATGGGGGTGGATGAACTCATGGGGACAAGAAGGGGAGAGGTTTTCCGGCGGAGAAGGTTGGAGTGAACGCTCGGCACTGTGCCGGAGTGGCGCGAGCGTCGCTTCACTGAAAGCTATTTCAAGGGGCGGGAACGGCTGCGGGGGCCGGCGGAGCGACGGAGTTGCGTCCGCGCTTGAGGACGGCGGGCTCGAGGCGCACGTTGCGCAGCGAGATGGCGCCGGCGTGCTGGATGACCTCGGTCTCGGTGAGGCCCTTGATGGTGGAGTCGTTTACGCGGATGTCCTCGATGGTCGCGCCCTCGAAGCCGCGGATGTAGAAGAGGCGGGGGGCGGCGCTGGCCTCGACCCGGTCGAGCTGCACGTTGCGCACGGTGGGCATGAACTTGCCGTTGGCACCCTCCTCGTAGAGCAGGTCGATGGTGACGACGGCCTCGACGACCTTGCCGATCTTCACGTCGCGCATGAAGACGTTCTCGAGGATGCCGCCGCGCACGGCGTTGTTTTTGAAGCGCAGGGCGCGGTCGAGCTCGGGGCTGTCCATGGTGCAGTTCTCGACGAAGACGTTGCGGATGTGGCCGGAGCACTCGGAGCCGAGGACCACGCCGCCGTGGCCGTCCTTCATGACGCAGTTGCGCACGATAATGTTGGAGGAAGGGATAGGCACGCGGCGGCCGTCGCCGTTGCGGCCGGACTTGATGGCGATGCAGTCGTCGCCGGTGTCGAAGAGGCAGTCCTCGATCAGCACGTCCTGGGAGGACTCGGGATCGCAGCCGTCGTTGT
>JBDLWD010000239.1:0-4168 GCA_039804465.1 Verrucomicrobiota bacterium
ATTGGTGCTCGCCGATCTTCACGGCGGCTCCCCCGCGGAAGTTGCCCTCCTCTCGGTAGCCCACGTAGTTGTCCTTCGCCTGATTGTTTTTAGCAAACGCTGCCGCGCCAGTGATAGGAGCGCCGTTCCGATAAAGCGTGGGGCGCTGGATTCGCAGCTCGTCGCCCGGCAGACCGACAAGCCGCTTGATGTAGTATTGGTCCCCTCCCATGCGCGCGAGGTCGGGGATGTTGCCCGTGCGAAACACGAAGCCGTCGCCGACCTCAGGCCGGACGAAATGGTAGCTCACTCGGTCAACGAAAAGCTGGTCTCCCGTCAGGATATCGAAGGCCAGCATGCGTTCGCCCGCGCGCACCGTCTTGCCTGTGCGCAGGAAGTAGCCCCGCTGCACACCCGAGGCGGTGTTGACCGTGGCCTCGATCAGACGGCCGGCGATTCGCTCGGCGTTCACGATCTCGGGCAAGGTGCGCTTGTCGCCGGGGAAGTAGGCGTCGCGCAGCACCCAATCCATGTCGAAATCGTCCGGCACACGCACCGTGGCCGACCGCTGGCCGACAAAGAGCCGATACTCGCGCAGCTTGGCGGGAAACACGCCCCAGCTTCGTCCGGGCACCGAGGCGAATGCCACCACCCCGCGGCCATTCCCGCCCAGCGGCAACAACACCTCGCCGGTGTCGGGCGCGTCCACCCGGCGCGTCTTCGCCCCAAAGAGAGCCAGGCGAGCCGCCTGCGCCGCCGCCGAGGGCTCTTCGGCCTTGGTCGCGAACACCTCGCCCGTCATGCCAAAATAGGAAGGCCACATCGAGTTGGTCGGGATCTTGAAGGGCTGCACGTAGAATGCCCGCAGCCCCAGGATCACGATCGCCGCGACGAGGAAAAACTCCACGTTCTCCACCAGCCCTGACTTGGGATAATGCGAGCCGCCATGCTTGCGCAGCACCCTCTCCAAATCGTCGATGCCCAACTTCAGTTTGGCCGTGTCGACCTTGTCCCGCAGCGCCTGACGAACCCCCGCAACCGCCTCGTTCAGCTCCGCGCGTTCTAGTTCGGCAAGCACATCGCGCCGATAGTGAAACACCTTCTCCGCGAGCTCCAGCCAATCACTGGCCAGACGACGGGTTTTGGAATGCTGCGATGTGAAGAGGCCAAACATGGTCGGTTAAGTAAGGGGAAAACAGCATCACACGCAAAGTCGTTGCTATCCTAAAGCAAAAAGGCCCGATGAGGCCGGCCCAAGCCAATGCCCACGCGCTGAGTTTCCGAAGCAAAGAATCGTAATGCCTAACAAGCCGATCGGCAGCCGTTTTCGACGCCACCCAATGGACTTAGGTGGAGCCATTCGCGAGTGAAGAAACAGGCAGGCTCCAAGGCCGCCTTCGTTCGTGCCAAATGGGGAATCCGTGCTTCGATCTCCGGCCATGCCCGCCGTAGCTCCGCCCTACTCCTCTCCCTCGCCTTGCGTTCGTGTTGTCGGCAGCTTCGCCGAATTGGTATCGACGCCCTTTTACGGCGCAGTGAACGCGCTATGCTGGCCGCGCACTCTGGCGGGCGATTATGACGAAATCGCCGCGGTGGTCGGCCCGCTCGACGAGATAACCACGATCGAGAAAGACGACCTCCTCTCGCTGCGCTTAAGCCCCGCGGGGAAAATCGCCCGTGCGCAACTCATCTCGGACCTGCGCCTGCTGCGCGACGCCAGTCTCGAGCCCTCGCTCGACCTCATACCCGCCTATCCACGCGAGCCCGAACCCGGCCCGGTGCCGATCGACGTCTACGACTGGCATGCCGACAGCGCCAACACCCTCGCGGACACTTTTCTCTGCAGCTACACCGTCGCAGCCTCGGAGGGCGTGGCCAACGAGGACGTAGTGCGCCGCATCGACATCCCGGAGACGCGGGCGGAGTTGCTGAAACTCCACGGCGGCCCGGACGACTCGAGTTTCGCCAACTGGTGCCGCGAGCGCTGCTACGATCTGCACTACGAGGCGCTGCCGGGAGCGCGGCCATTTTCCTTTGGCTTCGGAAATATGTGGCGCATCGCCACCCAATGCCCGGGCAGTCCGGTGCCGCCCAGCATCCACCGGGCGCCCTCGACACGGGCCGGCCAGGCTCCGCGCCTGCTGCTGATCAGCTAGCCCACGTTGGCCGCCTCCAGCTCCTCCCAGCGGGCGAAGGCGACGGCGTGCTCCGACTCGATCTCGCGCAGGCGGGCCTCGGCGGTTCGCACCGTGGCGGGATCGGATTTGAAGAACTTCGGGTCGCCCAGTTTGGCGACGAGCTCAGCCTGCTCGGTCTCCAGTTTCTCGATACGCGCGGGCAACTCGGCGAGCTCGCGTTGCTCCTTGTTGGTGAGCTTGCGCCCTGCGGACTTCTTCTCCGGCGAGGCAACCGCGGCGGAGGGGGTGGCGATGGCGCGGGCGTTGGCCTTGGGAGCGGAAGCCGGCGCCTTGGCCTGCTTGGTCTTTTCGGCGACCCAGTCGCTGTAGCCGCCGATAAACTCCTCGATGCCGCCGCGGCCGTCGAAGACGAAGGTGCCGGTGACGACCTCGTCGAGGAATTTGCGGTCGTGGCTCACCACGAGGACGGTGCCCTCGAACTCGACGAGCAGATTCTCCAGGAGATCGAGCGTCTCGGCGTCCAGGTCGTTGGTCGGCTCGTCGAGCACGAGCACATTGGCCGGTTTGGTGAACACGCGGGCGAGAAGAAGCCGGTTGCGCTCGCCGCCGGAGAGGACCTTGGCCGGGGTGCGAGAACGCGTGGCGTCGAAGAGAAAATCCTGGAGGTAGCTGATGACGTGGCGCGAGCGGCCCTGCACGGTGACGTGCGAGTTACCGTCGGAGACGTTGTCGGCGACGGTTTTGTTGTCGTCGATCTGGGCGCGAAGCTGGTCGAAGTAGACGACCTCCAGCTTGGTGCCGTGCTTGAGCATGCCGCCGGTGGGCTGCAGCTGGCCGAGGAGAAGCTTGAGGAATGTGGTCTTGCCGGCGCCGTTGGGGCCGATGAGGCCGATCTTGTCGCCGCGGGTGATGATCGCGGAAAAATCGCGCACGATGGGCGCGGCGCCGGGATACGCGAAGGTGAGCTTGTCGGCCTCGATGACCTTCACACCGGACTCCTCGGCGGAGGAAATCTTGATATTGGCGTTTCCGGCGCGCTCGCGGCGGGCCTTGCGCTCGGCGCGGAGGGCATAGAGGGCCTCGATGCGGGCGCCGGCGCGCTTGCGCTGGGCCTTTACGCCGCGGCGTATCCACTCCTCCTCCTGGGCGAGTTTTTTGTCGGCGGCGGCGCGTTGACGCTCCTCGGCCTCGAGGCGCTCCTGGCGGCGGAGCAAAAACACATCGTAGGGGCAGGCCCAGTTGGTGAGCACACCGCGGTCGAGCTCGACGATGCGGGTGGCGAGCTTTTGCAGGAAGGCGCGGTCGTGGGTCACGAAGAAGAGCGCGATCTTCTCGCTGAGCAAAAACTCCTCGAGCCAGAGGATGCTTTCGATGTCCAGATGGTTGGTCGGCTCGTCGAGCAGAAGAAGGTCGGGCTTGCTGGCGATGGCGCGGCCCAAGAGCACGCGACGCTTAAGACCGCCGGAGAGGGTCGAGACCTCGGCAAGGGGATCGAGTTGGAGGCGGGAGATGAGATCCTCGACGCGCACGTCGATCTCCCAATCCTCCTCGTGGCCGCCGACGTCGCGGCGCACGCCGCTGGCGACGACCTCGTGCACCGAGCCGGCGAGATCGTTCGGGACCTCCTGCACGAGACGGGCAAAATGGGCGCCGGGCTGGCGGAAAACCTGGCCGCTGTCGGGCCTCATGTCGCCCGCGATCAGCTTCATGAGGGTGGACTTGCCCGCGCCGTTGCGGCCCACAAGGCATACGCGCTCGCCCGGATCCACCTGAAAGTTGACGTGGTCGAGAACGGGGGCGCCACCGAAGGCGTGCGAGAGATCGAGGAGACTGAAAAGGGCCATGAACCGGCCAGCGTGCAGAATACCCTCGCTTGCATGCAATCCCGCAGACCGCACCTTCTCGGCAACCTGCCATGCCCCCGCGTCCAACCCCATACCGTCTGGCCAGCGCCCTTCTTGCGGCGCTTGCCCTGCTCCCCCTGCCCATGACCGCAGCCACCGTCTTCTTCGGCAACTACGCCGACTCCATCCGCGCCGCCGACTTCGACC
>JBDLWD010000240.1:0-3023 GCA_039804465.1 Verrucomicrobiota bacterium
GCCGCCGGGATAGGTAAGGCCTTGGATGTTGCTCCAAATGGTGGAGGTGACACCGGCGCCCGCTTTCCAGTAGCTTTGCGCGCCGGGAGCTAGACGGATGGTCGGGCTGCTGAATTCAAAAAAGGTGCCGCTGGTGGCGCCGCTCAGATCCACTCCCCCGGAACCCAAATTGAGAAACACCGTGGAGATGCCATTGATGGTTTGGCTCGACGGGTTGCCTTGGACCCGGATGCCACCCAAAGACAGATTGCCACCGATGGCGAAACTGGAGCCAGTCACGCTGGAATCGAAAACCGCTATGTCGGCGGCGGTGGGCACAATGCCCCCCACCCAACTGGCTTCTGTATTCAGAGCATCGGCGTTATCGGCCTTGAAAATATCGGCGGCATAAAGTGGGCCGATGCCGATGGGCCCCGAAAGCAGGGCGGCGTAAAAGCGAAGAAGGCTGCGAGTGGGGCGATTTTTTTGAGTGGGGCTCATTATTGGATGCGTCAAAATGGGGGTGTCGAGGAAAGGAAACCCGGGTTGGAAAGGGTCGAAGATCAGTTGTTAAGCGCGGTCCAAATGCGGAAATTGAAATTCGTGCCGTCTCCGCGCTCGCTCCATCCGGCCTTTCTATCGCCGCTGAAAACGGTTTGGCTAACGTGTCCATCCGCCCACAGGGTGTTTAACTTGCCCGAGTGGCGCAAAAAACCTTGGGCATTGTTGCGCGCATTTGCATTTGTGAGCTGCAAGTTCTCATAATCGGCCCCCGTAACAGGCTGGCCACTAGAATCATATGCACGCTCCACCATGAGCACATATTTCGAAGGGTTTCGTATTTTGGTGATATCGACGGAGTTGGCGGCCAGCGGCGCCGTCCCGATATCCAAGGAAGGCCGAGTAAGCAGATAATCGGTGTTCGCCAACGAACTTCCGCCAGTGGAGCTCTCTGAAGGACAATCGCTTACAATTGATAGATCCCCTCTAGTCAGACCAAAGTAGCGACCGTAGACAGTGGAGGAGGCCTTGGTGGTGATTTGAAACCAGTAGAAGTTACGTGCGCCATCCTCGTCGACCACACGATCTTGGATCGCATATCGGTTCCTGTTTTCCGCGGCAAACATCATTATGGCACGCCCCCAATCTCGAAGATTGGAGCCGCACCGCACTTGCCTCGCCTTCTCACGCACCGAACTTACTGTCGGGATCAAAATCGCCGCCAGAATACCGATGATGGCTATCACGGTAAGAAGCTCGATCAGGGTAAAGCCCGCAGAAATCCGGCGCAGTCTTTGACTGTTTAAATTCATGACCTTTGGGTAATAAAGCTACTTTTCCATGGGAATTTCTCGGCCGAAAGAGCGACTTGCGTTCGGCACGGGAAAGACCGCCGGAGGGGTAATGGGGTGAGGGAACCAGGGAAGACATATCCTTTTGCCGCAACGCGGCAAAAGCGTAAGCCGGGATAAATATTACAGTCAGCTTACTGCCTATTATGTTCGCCTAGTCATTACTCTCGAGCAGTTAAAATAACTTTAACCAAACAAACACCATGGGAATCCGAATCCCTCTCGCGATCGCCCGCGTCACCGCGACCCATAAGCCAGAGAAAAGTATCTCCTTTTTGGATACAATTTAGCCGTCGTCACTCAGATAGCATTCACCCGCGCTTTTAGCTGGCGCAGACTTCTTTCAAAACCCGGAGGCTCTCCCCCAGACGCGTGGGGGGCATAGTCGCTAGAGCCCGATAGGCCTCCGCTCGGGATAAAAATGGGGCGGTCAACGGGATTCGAACCCGCGACCCCAAGAATCACAATCTTGTGCTCTAACCAACTGAGCTATGACCGCCGTGGCGGGTGGAAAACTCACGAGCGTTTCGCGCGTGTCAACCCTTCTTCTCCGGCTCTCGTGCATGGTTGCTTGCCGCGCCCGTGCCGCTTCACGTTCGCCCCATGTTCGAATTGAAGAAAATCATCGGCTTCCTGCTCATGCCGCTCCCGCTGGGCTTGGGCTTGGCCACCCTCGGGCTCCTCTTGGGTGCGCTTCGCCGCCGCCCCCTCGGCGTGCTCGCCCTGCTGGCGGGATGGGCTGTGCTGGCGCTCGCCTCCAATCGCGGTTTGGCCGCGCGGCTGACCGCCTCGCTGGAGAACACCTACGCGCCCGCGCCCGTCGCTAACGCGACTGCCGCCAGCTGGCCAACCGATCTGCGCAAAGCGGGGTTCATCGCCGTGCTGGGCGGAGGCCATGGCGATGCTCCGGCAATGTCGGCCGGACAACGCCTCAGCCAGTCGGCCCGGGCGCGTCTGACCGAGGGGGTGCGACTTGCGCTGGCGTTGCCTGATGCCTGGCTGGTGGTGTCGGGGCCGCGCAACACTACGGACGATGACCAAAACCCGCCGCCCCCCACGCATGCGCGCGTGCTGGCCGACGCGGCGGTGGAGCTGGGGTTCCCTCGTGCGCGTATCGTCGAGATAGACTCGGCACGCGACACCGCGGAGGAGACCATGGCGCTGCGCCGCCTGGCGGGTGACGACACCGTGGCACTGGTCACCTCGGCGTGGCACATGCCCCGCGCGATGCGCTTGTCGGAGGAAGCCGGATTGCGCGCCTTCCCCTGCCCTGCCGATTACCTTGGCGGCCGCGATGCGGAGATATCGCCGTTTGCCTGGGTCACTTGGGACGCGGAGTCACTGGCCAACTGCACCCGCGCCTGGCGTGAATATGTCGGCCGGGCTTGGGCCGCGATGACGTCGCCCCGCAAAAACTGAGCCTCAGGCCGCGTCCTTGGTCTCGGACGGGGAATCGGCCTCGGCCTCTGCGGGCGCCTTGCCGGCGGCACGGCGCCGGAGCTGGGGGCGGCGTTTCCCGGCAACGACCGACGCGTCGATGACCACCTCGGCGACATCTTCGCGCGCGGGCAGCTCGAACATGACGTCGAGCATGATCTGCTCCAGAATGGAGCGCAGGGCGCGCGCGCCGGTTTTTAGCGAGATAGCCTTCTGCGCGATCGCACGGACGGCGTCGGGAGTGAAACGCAGGCC
>JBDLWD010000241.1:0-3141 GCA_039804465.1 Verrucomicrobiota bacterium
GCGTTCTGGCCTGGCGCGAGTGGCGTTCCGGACCGGACGGGGGCGTCGGGGCCGCGTCCATCACGGCCGTAGGCATGCACGGTGACGTAGGCGGCAGAGCCGTTTGGCAGCCCGGATAGGGTCCAGTGCAGCGCGATGCCGGCATCGGTCCAGACAAAGGGTCCATCGGCCGAAGCCCCCAGGCCCACGCGATAGCCCGCCGCCCCGGCGACCGCGTCCCAGGATGCGACGAGGGAGGCGTTGGTTTCGCCGAGGCTGTGGAGCCTCGGCGCCGGCAGAACCGGCGTGGCGGGATTCAGGCCGCCGGCGGCCACCAAGGACCACACGCCGTCGCCCCAACCGTTGCGGGCCGAGACTCGGTAGTAATAAGTCGTGCCGCCGACCGCGGCGTGGTCGGTGAAGTTGTTGGTCGCGGAGTTGAAAACATCGGTGACTTCGGCGCGATCGAACTCCGGTCGCGGGCTGCGATAGACGGTGTAGCCGCTGGCGCCCGCCACGGCGGGCCAGCGCAACGTGGTGCCGGCGGCGAAGGGCGTCAGCGCGGGCGAAGCGGGCGTCGGCGGCGGGTCGTCGCGGTCGGGCAGGTCGGTGTCCACCACGTAGAGATAGATGCAGCCCTCCGGGAGGGTGAGGGTGGTCTCGCGCGCGAGGGTGGCGACGGATTGCTGGATGGAGACGTTGAGCGCGTCTCGGTTCGACGCGCGCGGATCGCCGGCGAGGCGGTAGAGCGTGGCCGGGCCGGTCGGATTGGCGGGCAAGGCGAGCGTGAGCGGCGTCGAGCCGTCGCCCCAATCGATGCCGTCGCGCACGCCGCCCAGTTTGCGCGAGAGCAGAAAGATGCCCAGCCGCCGGCCGTCGCGAAACGCATAGGACGAGACGAGCGGGTGCTCGACGCCCGACCAGGCGATGGTCGGCGCCCCCGCGACCTCGGTGCGGATCATGCGACCGGTCGCGTAGCGGTTGCGCAAAGTCATGGCCAGCCAGCCAGCATGGGGCCGATAGCCCGCTTCGATGGGTGTGTGTGAAGTCCAGTAGTCTCCGATGCCAAAGCCGAGGTAGGCCTGATCGGAAAAACCATGGGCGTAGGCCGAGAGCCAGGCGTCGAGCGCGGCCACGCCCATGGCGAGCGACTTGCCGTAGCGCTCGGCGTTTTCGTGCTGGGCTGGGCCGTCTTGCCCCGGCAGGGCGTAGCCGCTCGGTCCGCCCTCGTAACCCAGCAACTCCATCGTATGCCCGGCGGCGGCGAGCCGTTCGCGCTGGCGGCGGTAGTTGGCGAAGAGATTTTGCGTATCGGCCACGTGGCCGAGCAAAGTGGCCTGGAATCCGTGGTCGTCGTAGGCCGCGAGCGGAGTCTCCCCGACCTCCCACTTGGGGCCGACGTAGGTGGTGTGCCCGATGCCGTGGGCGAGCGGCGTGCCGGCGGCGGCTTTTTCGCCGTAGTCCTGGTAATTGCTCCCCATCACGAAACGGAGTTTCCCGTCCGTGTTGAGCGCGCTCCAGTAGGGCGAGCGAGCCTGCACGCAATTGGTGAAGTAGCGCGCCGCGAGGCCGAACTCCTTCGCGCCGTCGTGCACCCATCCCGAACGCCCCCAGCCGAACCATTGGTCGCTGACCGCTCCGTTGTGCCAGGTCTCGTTGGCGAACTCGAGGTAGATGCGGGGAAACTCATCCGTCCACGGCGTGGCGACACCGCGCTGGCGGTAGCGCAGATAGGCCCAGGGCTTG
This sequence comes from Verrucomicrobiota bacterium, assembly GCA_039804465.1. Classification (GTDB taxonomy): domain Bacteria; phylum Verrucomicrobiota; class Verrucomicrobiia; order Opitutales; family Opitutaceae; genus IMCC26134_A. The sequence goes on from JBDLWD010000241.1 coordinate 1,726, forward strand.
GCCGCGACATCGGCGGGATCGGCGGGATCGAGCGGCGCGCCGAGGTATTCCACCAGCATCAACCACTCGTCCTCGCGCATGTGCGAGGAGATGTTGAGCCAGGGCTTCATGCGGGAGTCGGGCGTGGCGCCGGTGCGGAGCGCGTATTGGAGAAACAGCGGCACCGTCATGTTGGACGCGGCCTCGGCGGATTGATACCAGTTCATCACCAGACCGGCGTCGCGGTGAAAACTCAGCGCGCTCGCCATGCTGGCCTGGTTGAGCAGCACGCCCATGGAGCGCAGTATGCCCTTCTCGCCGCTGGCGGGTTGCGAGGCCATGAGCTCGTCAAAGACGAGCCGACTCGGCGGCGTGAACGGCGCGACGACGTCGGCCTCCGTGTCGGCGCGGAAGAGCCGGATATTATCCAGCCACAGCGTGCCCTGCCCGGTAAACTGGATAGTCGGGCAAGAATGGCCGGCGGGCGCGGTCGGCCGGGCGGGCGCGACGAAGCTAAAGCCGACCAGTCGCCACTCGTCCGTCACGGCGACGGTCTGCCCGATCGCGGAATAAAACGACCCCAACCCGAGCCGTATTTGGCCGCCGTTGCCCAGACCGCTCTGGCGCATCCAAGCCTCGTATCGGTAGGTGCGTCCGGGTTCCAGCTGACTATACCAGACGCTTTCGCCGCCGCCGGTGGCGGGGTAGAAAATATACGGCCCGCCTATCTCGTGGGCGCCCGGCTGCGGACTGGAAACGCGCAGACAGGTTTCCCCGGGGAAATTTAACCCGGCCGGCACCGGGCCGGGATGCGTGACGCGCTCGAAGGTGATGCCGCTCGCGCCGTCCGCCCGCCAGGTTTCGCCCACCGTGCCCGTGCGCACGCGCGGGTGCGCCCAGGCCGGATCGGCGGTGCGGATGCGTTTGGCGAAGTGAACATAATCGTCCTTCACCGGCTGGGGCGCGCCGGCGTTCAGATACACGCGTTGATGCTGCGCCGAACGCGGCGCCTCCGAGCGATAGACGCGATAGCCGACCACGCCGGGCGTGGGGCTGGGATCCCAGGCGAGGTGGACGCTGCCGTCGCCCGCAGTGGCGGTCACATTGAGCGGAGGCGCGGGCCGGCCGGAGCCGCCGGTGGGAGTCCACGCCGGGTTGTTCAAAATGAAATCGCGAGTGGCCACGCCGTTCGCTGCCGTGGCGCGAAAACGCAGGCGCGTAGGCGGCGGCGTGACGCTGACCGAGCCGGAGAGCTCGCCGGTGCCGGGGTTGAAGCCCAGGCCGGCCGGAGGTGTCACGGGCTGGTCGTTTACATCCAGCAACTGCCAGGTCACCAGCCCGGTCGCACCGCACACGCCCGGGCTGAAGGACATCCAGCCGCCCGCGGCGATATTGCCGATTTCGTTAAAACCATCGCCGGAGGAGCGGACATAGATC
>JBDLWD010000242.1:0-2728 GCA_039804465.1 Verrucomicrobiota bacterium
CCGGCCTCACCGTGATCGATGTGCGCACTCCGGCGGAGTTCGCCGAATCGCACGCGGCGCCGGCGCGCAATCTGCCGCTTCCCGAGGCCACGCCCGCCGGATTAGGCGCCTTGGGGCATGCGGACGCCTCGGCTCCGGTTTATGTGATTTGCCAGGGCGGCAAGCGCGCGGAGGCCGCTTGCTCACGCCTGGCGTCGGCGGGTTTCGCTCATGCCGTCGTGGTGAGCGGCGGAACCGATGCCTGGCAGGCTGCGGGCCTGCCGCTTGTTCGAGGCGCGACCCGCGCGATAGGCATTGATCGTCAGGTGCGCATCGGCGCGGGCGCGTTGGTCCTGCTGGGCGTCGTCCTTGGCGCCACGGTGCACCCTAATTTCATATGGCTCGCGGGGTTTGTCGGCGCGGGCCTGGTGTTTGCGGGTGCCACCGGTTTTTGCGGCATGGGCCTTTTGCTCGCCAAGGCTCCCTGGAACCGCGCCGCACGCAACCGCTAGGCCTGTCCGGCGGATTCGCGGGCATTCCGCCATGGGCGAAAATCAGCGCAGCCGGATGGCGTGCCGGTGTTGCGGCGCGTGGCTGAATTCCAGATGCAGGGCATCGGCAGGCAGCCAGTCGGCGACCTTTGACGGCCACTCCACCGCCACCCACCACGGGGCGACGAGGAAATCTTCGATCATCAGGTCCTCAAGCGCACGGCCTCCTTCGATCCGGTAGGCATCGACATGGACCAGCGTCTTGCCGGCGCCGCGGTGAAGAGCGAGGATGGCGAAGGTCGGGCTGGTCACCGATTCCTGGATACCGAGCCCGCGCGCGAGCCCTTGGACGAAGGTGGTTTTGCCCGCGCCTAGATCGCCGTGAAGGGCGAGCACGGTGCCGGGCGGAAGCTCGGCCGCGAGGCGCGCGGCAAATGCCTGCGTCTCGGCGGCGGAAGCGGTGACAATTCCCGCGCGCAGTTCAGTGAAAATGCTCGAAGCCATGGTAGGCGGAAAGGTCGAGCGCGCCGTGCGCGGCCTGATCGGTGGAGCGGGGCGCGAACTGCCCGATAAGGGTGAGCGGCAGCCGAGGAAAGGCGCGGCGCCAGGCGGCCAGGAACTTTTGGGCGCCGGCCGGATCGGCGCGCAGAGCGAGCAGCAGTTCGTAGTCTTCGCCGTCAGCAAGCGCGCCACACAGATCCACGCCGGCATGGCGCGGCAGCAATTCGCCAAAGACGAGCGGGCGGGCACCGGCGGGCGTGAGGCTGTGGATGTCCTTGGCCAGGCCGTCGCTGAGGTCCATCAGGGCAACCACCTCGGGACGGCGTGCGAGCCATTGCCCTTCGGCGAGGCGCGGAGTAAACGAGTGATGGCGGCCGCTGGGCAGGCTCCCGCCAAGTTTACCGGTAACGGCGATCCAGTCGCCGATACGCGCGCCGGAGCGGGTGAGTGCCCGGCCCCGCGGAGCGGTGGTCTCACCCATAAGGGTGAGCGTGGCGACGAGTCCGCCGCGATGGGTGGCGAGGTCTCCGCCGACAAGAGGCACGCCGTAGCGGCGGGCGTCGGCGGCGAGCCCGCGATAGAAGCCCTCGAGCCAGTCCAGACGCACGCGAGGGTCGAGCGCGAGGGCCAGCACGGCGGCGACGGGGCGGCCGCCCATCGCGGCGATGTCGCTCAGATTTCGCCGCATCAGTTTGCGGCCGACATCGCGCGGCGCGACGGCGTCGTTGAAGTGCTCTCCGTAGATGACTGGATCGACGGTGACGAGCGATGCGGTCGCGGTGCCCCGGCGGACGCGCGATCGCGGCAGCACCGCGCAATCATCGCCCATGCCGGCGGGGGCCGCGGGCGCGGCCGAGCCCAGCCAGCGGCGGATGCGGGCCAGCAGTTTTCGCTCGCCGAGCGAGGCGACGGTGTCGGCGACTTTTGAGGAAAACGGGTTCAAGCGGGGAAGCCGGCCAGCAGCAGGGCCACGGTGTTTAGATTGAAAAGGGCGTGCGCCAGCATGGGCACGGCGGGATGGCCATAGTGTTCGTAGCCTAGCGCGAGGACCACCGCCAGGGCGGCAAGCGGCAGCAAGACCGCGACGTTGCCATGGATCATGGCGAAAAAAACCGCGGGAATAAAGAGGGCGACGCCACGCGGCGCACGAGTGCGCAACCAGCGAAATAGGCCGACGCGGAAAATCCATTCCTCCGTGACTGGCGCGACGATCACCGCGAGGAGGATCATCACGGACAATGAGGCGGCATCGCCCGATTTGGTGAAAAGGGTGATCAGATCCTGCGGCGGCGCGTCGACCCCGAGCAGATCAAGCAGGGCCTTCCAGCCCGCGGCCACCGGACAAACTATGAGGAGGGACACCACAAAAGTGAAAAAACCTCCTCGCAAAACGCGCGACAAGGCAGGCGATGCGGGCTTTTCCGCCACGGGCTCTTGCCCGGCAAGCCGATTGCGCCGCGATGGACGGAGATGCCAGAACCAAGCATGGCCCAGCCCGGCAAGAAGTCCGAGTTGGAATGCGGCCCCGGCGACGACGTGGTAAATTCCCATGCTGCCGTCCACGGGTGCGGGGAACCAGCGTTGTCCGGCATGGGCGGCGGCGATATGAAAAAGGGCCGCGCCGCCGAAGGCGAAGACGATGGCGAGTCCCAGGTCCGTGACGGCGAGCTGCGAAGCGCGCAGCGGCGTTTGGGCCAGCCCGAGAAAACGCTCCGGCACGTCGCGACGACGGACGAACAAGAATCCCAACGCGACGA
>JBDLWD010000243.1:0-3205 GCA_039804465.1 Verrucomicrobiota bacterium
CCCTCCACACCCTCACCCGCCAGCTCGCCGCCGTCGCGATGGGACGCGCCGCGCCCGACCTCGTCATCACCGGAGCCCGCGTGCTCTCGACCTACACCGATCGCATCCACCCGGACCGCGAGGTCTGGATCAAGGCCGGCCGCATCGCCTGCGTGAAACCCGCCGGCACGGCCAAGAAACACTTTACCTCCGTCGCCGGCGCCAAGCTCGCTACTTACGATGCCGCCGGCGCCATCCTCGCCCCCGGCCTCGTCGACCCGCACGTCCACATCGAGAGCTCGATGATGACGGCCTGCGCCTACGCAGAAGCCGCCCTCCTCAACGGCACCACCACCCTCTTCTGCGACTCGCACGAGATCGGCAACGTCTGCGACGCCGAGGGCATCGAGTGGATGCTCCGCGACGCCCGCCAGGCCCCGCTCAACATCTTCCTCACCGTTCCCAGCACCGTCCCCGCGACGTCACCGAAATTCGAGACCGCCGGCGGCGACTTAACGCCCGGGAAGATCGGCGCCCTTTTCGACCGCTGGCCCGAAGCACTCGCGCTCGGTGAAAAAATGGACTTCGTTCAAGTCGCCATGGGCGACAAACGCTCGCACGGTGTGCTGGCCGAGGCGCTCAAACGCGGCCGACCCGTCTGCGGACACATCTACGGTCGAGAATTCGTCGCCGCCGGCGCCGCCTCCGGGATCACCGACACACACGAGTCCATCGACCGCGAGATCGCCGACGATTTCCTCGAAAACGGCCTCTGGATATTTCTCCGCGGCGGCCCTCCCACCACCCCCTGGCACTCCCTGCCGCTCGCCATCAAGACCGTCACCGAGCTCGGCGCCTCGCCCAAGCGCGTGTGCGTGTGCACCGACGACCGCGACGCCGACGACCTCTTCCTCTTCGGCCTCGACTGGGTGGTCCGCCAGGCGCGCGACGCAGGTTTCGCCGCACCCGCCGCGTGGAGCGCAGGCTCCCTTCATCCCGCAACCCGCTTCGGCCTCGACGGCGAGATCGGAGGCATCGCCCCCGCTCGTCGCGCCGACCTCGTCCTGCTGAACGACGACCTCGCACCCCAGTCCACTTGGTATGGCGGCGAGCTCGTGGTCAAAAACCGGAAAATCACCCCCCTCCTGGACCAGGCCCTCTCCAATCGCTATTCGTATCCGAAAAAAGCTTACGCCGCGGTCAGGCTGCCGCCCGCCGCAAAATCCGCCCCGCTCGTCCCCGCGCTCCCGTCCGCGCCCGTCACCGCCAACGTCATCCGCACCGCCCTCCCCGGCATAATCCTTTTCCACGAAAAGATCCGCCTCGAGCCCGCAGCGTCTTGGTCGGACCACTTCGCGAAGCATTCGCTTTGCTTCGTAAGCGTCCTCGAACGCCACGGTAAATCCGGCGCCGTGGCCCACGGCCTCCTCAAGGACTTCGCCCTCAAGTCCGGCGCCGTAGCCAGCACCGTGGGCCACGACGCACACAACCTCATCGTCGCCGGCACCAACGAGGCCGACATGCGCCTCGCCGTGGAAACCCTCCGCAAACTCCGCGGTGGCGTATGCGTCGTCAACAAAGGCAAGGTCATGGCCTCGGTCGCCCTCCCCATCGCCGGCCTCCTAAGCGACCAGCGCGCCAGCACCGTCGCCAAAGCGACCAGTAAACTGAAAAAAGCCTGGCAGGCAGCTGGTTGCACTCTGCCCTACATGGGCTTCAACCTCATCCCCCTGTCGGTCATCCCCGAGATACGCATCACCGATAAGGGGCTGGTTACGGTCCCGGCCATGGCCCAGGTGCCGCTTTTCGCCTCCGCATGAGGCGCTTGCCTCGGTCGCTCAAGCGTATACGCAAAGAAGTTCGTCCACTTTTTAGAGTATCGCCGCAAGCGAGCCTCTCGCACTCTTCGATGGCATATCGAATGCTAAACTTTTCCCGATCCAGCACACAACAACGCACACCATGACCAACCGCCAACTCACTCTGCGCGTCCTCGCGCTGATGGCCGCCACTCCCGCGGCCCACCTGTTCGCCCAAACCGCGCCGGCCGCCACCGCTGCGGCGCCCTCCGAGGAGGTCGTCACCCTCGACAAACTCGAGGTCAGCGACGTGCCGATCGAGAAGAATATCCTACCCACCTCGCGCCCGTTCAGTTCGGTGTATGGAACCGACCAAAACATCACCGAGATCCCCCGCAACGTCACAATCATCTCCCGCGAGCAGCTTAACACCATCGGAGTGAAGGACGTCCGCGACTTCTCCAAGCTTACCTCCAGCTCCTACACCAAGACCAATTTCGGCGCGCCCGCGAATCCCGACCTCCGTGGCGCCCCAGCCGACGTCTTCCAGAACGGCGTTCGCGAACGCACCACCTCCAACGGTAACGGCTTCCCCATCGACTTTAACGCCGTGGAGTCGATCAACATCGTCAAAGGCGCAGGCACCGCCGTGCAGGGCACCTCCCAATACGTCGGAGGCTTTGTCGACCTCGTGACCAAGCGCCCGACTTTCGATAGTCAAAAGACCATCCTCAGCGGCACCATTGGTTCCGACGACGTCTATCGCTGGAACGCTGACTACAACGCGCCTGTCAACGACAAGCTCGCCGTCCGCGTCAGCTACTCCGGTGAGGACAGCAAAGGCTTCTTCGAAAGCGAATATCGCAAATCCCAGTCCGTATACGGAGCCGTTACCTACAAGCCCAGCGACTCCTACGAACTTTTTGCCAACGCCTCCTTCTCTTACATGGAGTATACCGAGAACTGGGGTATAAACCGCCCTACTCAGGAACTCATCGACGACCACCTCTATCGCACAGGCGTCAACAATAACGGCGGCTCAACCCCCACCGCCGCCGATCCTCAAAACGCCGCCAACGTGAATGCCCCCTTCCCCGGCAACACCGTTGCCTGGGGCCCGCTCGTGAAGCTCGATCGCGACATCCGCACTCTCAAACCGGGAGACAACTCGCTAGGTAAAAACGCCAAGCTGCAGGCTATCCAAACATTCACGAGCACTCCTGACCGCAAACTCGTAAACAACAATATCTTCACCTTCACCCAGCGCGAGACGCTCAGCTCCTACTACTACTCGGAAGTCGTCGATCCCTCGATCACCCTCCAGTCGCGCTGGGAGTATCAGATGAAGTTCTCCGAGGCCAATCTCAACGCCGGCCTCGACTCCCGCTACATCAACGTAAAGGCCTATTCCGACTACGGTTTCGAAC
>JBDLWD010000244.1:0-7748 GCA_039804465.1 Verrucomicrobiota bacterium
TCGATAGTTTCGTTCACAAGGATTTTCGCGACCGCACCGACATCCGCTACGTCCGCCGCGTGCTGGAGACACGCATCGAAAAAGCCGGCTACGCCAAACTGGTCGAAGCGATCCGCAAGAGCGGCTGCATACCGATGGCGACGCCCTTCGACGAGAAATCCGTCGATCTCTGCGTCGAGTTCGACTTGCCGATCATCAAGATCGCCAGCGCCGACTCCAACGACTGGATGCTGCTCGAACGCATCGCCAAGACCCGCAAGCCCTGCATCATCTCCTTCGGTGCCACCCCGCTGAAGGACATGGATGACGTCGTGACCTTCTTTGAAAATCGCAACATACCGCTCGCTATCAACCACTGCGTCGCGGCCTACCCGCACGAGGACTCCGAGTGCGAGCTCGAGCAGATTGATTTCCTCCGCGATCGCTATCCCGGGCACGTGATCGGTTGGTCCTGCCACGAATACAAGGACTGGGACACCTCGGTGAAAATCGCCTACGCCAAGGGCGCCCGCACCTTCGAGCGCCACATCGATATCAATTCGGACGGCTTTGAAGTCGCGAAATACTCTTCGTTGCCCGGCCAGTTGGACACTTGGTTCAAGGCCTTCCACAAGGCCGTCGAGTTCTGCGGCACCGCCCGCAACGGCCGCAAGCTGCCCCTCGCCAAGGAAACCGCCTACCTCGACACCTACATTCGCGGCGTCTACGCGAAGCACGATCTTCAGCCCGGCCAGATCCTCCGCGAAGAGGACATCTACATGGCCATCCCCCTCCAAAAGGGCCAGATCTCATGCCGCGAGCTGATGCTCGGCCAATTCGGTCACAAGATCGTCAAGGCGGTTAAGGCCGACGCCCCCGTTAGCATCGATGACGTCGACACACCGTATTCGAGCGACGATTCGCTTCGCCAGCTCATCTATCAGCGGGGACTCTAAGCCGCTAGGCAACTGCCGCAAGGACCGCCAGCCGCAGCTAGGCGGTCAAAAGTTCAAACGCTCCCGCTCCACCACGAGCGGGCGCTTTGTCACCTTGGTGTGGATCGCGCCGATATATTCGCCGATCACGCCGATGAAAAAAAGCTGCACGGAGCCGATAAAGAAAAGCCCCACCACTACGGGCGCCGTGCCGAGGCTGAAACTTTCCCAGTTGAGCAGCTTGTAGACGAGATAAACCAGACTCACCCCCAGGCACAGCAGCGACATCGCGAACCCGACCATCGAGGCCAGCCGCAACGGCACCTTGGTGTGATTCGTAAACCCAAGCATCGCCAAGTCGAAGAGCGTGTAGAAATTGTTCTTTGAAAACCCGCGCTTTCGTCGCGCTTGGACGAAGGGGATTCTGGCGATGGGAAAACCAAACTCCGAGATTTGCCCGCGATGATAGGGATACGGGTCTTCGCTGGCGCGCAGGAGTTCGATCACTTGCTGATCATAAAGCCCGAAGCCGGTGAAATTCCGCAGCAGATCCACGTCGGCCAGCTTGGCGACCAGTTTGTAATAAAGCCGCCGGGCCGCGAAAAAAAGCGGCGACTCCTCGCTCTCGTTCTTGATCGCCGCGACCACTTTCCAACCCGCCTCCCACTGCGGGATGAACTGTTCGATGTATTCCGGCGGATCCTGCAAATCCGACGCGAGGTAGATCACCGCATCCCCGCGGGCCTGCAGCATGCCATGGTAGGGCGAGCGGATGTGGCCGAAATTGCGGGTGTTAAAGATGACCTTGAGGCGCTTGTCCGCCGCGGCCGCCTGGCGCAGCACCTGCGCCGTTCCATCGGTCGAGCAGTTGTCGATGATGATGTATTCCCACTCGTATTGGGGGAATTTCTCCACGACCGCCCATACCCGACGCAACAACTCGGGCAGGTTCTCCTCCTCGTTGTAGCACCCGCTGACCAGGCTGATTTTTTTCATGACGCAGGATTCGACGGACGGTTGATCATCGCTGCGGGCTAATCGGCTCGCGACTTCTCACCGTGTTCAGAAGCACGCCATTCCGCCGAATCTCGGTGAAAAGCGGCATGGTCGGGAAATTTTGCCACATCTGGTAGCGCGGGATGGCGGTGTAAAAGTCCACCTCCGGAGGCATGACGACACCCGGAGCCGGCCCCAGCAAAAGAGCCACGCGCATGTCTTTCGCTCCAAACACGGTGAAGCAGGACGCCGACAATTGATTCAAACCCACGGCGACCGTGACCGGACGTCCGGCGCGCTCCTGCTCGCGATTTAACAGCTCCGCGGCTTCGCGATAGCTCGTCGCCCAATAATCGGTCTCGAAACGCTCGTGCAGAGTCTGCCGTTCACCCGCGAACACGTTGTAGAACACGTATTGGTAAGGATGCAGAGAAACCAAATCCGGCGCGGCCAAAGCCAGCGTGGCGGCGGCGCCGGCGCTGCCGAGCATGTCCTTGCGCCGGTTCAACCATTCGGCCGCCCTCGCCGCGCCCAGTCCCGCGAGCAGGGCCATTGCCGGGAGCACAAAAAGAAAATGCCGCACGCCATCGTAGACGTTGGGCTTCTTGATCCACACGAAAACGACCGGGAAAATGAGCCAGAACAGCACGAGAAAGATCCGTTCGCTGCCCGCCTCGCGCCTTTTTAGCCACAGTCCGATCAGCCCGAGCACCAAGCCAACCGCCACCCACAGCGCGCTCAAGACCGGCATCGTCAGAAACAGCATCACCGGAAGGTAGTGCCAAGGGAGTTCCGCGCTCGGGATGCTCTTCCCCATGTATTGAACCGGATAAGAAATCGGGAAAGCGGTCGACTGCCGGAAGGACTCTATCGGGTTCCAAAACGGATTCTGGTGCGCATGAGGCCAAAACGCGACCAAGATGACCCAGGTTAGCAGCCCGGTCAGGGCAAAACGCAGGACCGTGCGACGCGTCACCACGGTCTTGAGATCGCCCGCGAGCGAGCCGCGCATCACGGATCTTAACGCGCAGAATAACAGCCCGGATACGAAGAACACGCCAACCACCGCGCCGCCTATGCGCACCGAAAGCGTCAGGCCAAATATGGTTCCCAGCAGGCCAAACCGTCCCGGCGTCGGTCTCTCCAACACCATCAGGATGCCCAGCACCGACCACGCGACGCCAGTCGCCAAAGGGATGTCTTTGCAGTTGATGAAAGACTGGCCGACAAACTGCGGCATAAGCAACAACGCGAGCGTTGCGGAAATCGCCACGCTTTCCCCGCCCAGTCGCCGCCCGATCTTGGCCACCGCGGGCAGCGCAAACGCCCCGACCAGCGCCATGAAAAACGACCGCCATTCGAATAGATTTTCCGAGAAGGTGCGGTGAAAGATGGCACTCGGGAGGTCGAAGAGCGTGCCGTAATTGTAGAGCTCTCCGAGATCGGTCCTCCACCGCATATCCTGGAACCCCGAGCGAAAGTAGTCCCACACAAAAGAGCCGTAAACGGCGTGCTGTGCCTCGTCCCAAGCCATGCCATAGCTCCGGGAAATTGGCAGGGCCAGCAAGGCGCAGAGCCCGAACAATACCCACTCCCAATGGGGCATGACAAAGCGACGCACGAAAGTGGGGCTCGGGGATGAGGTCATTAATTCTAAGCGAAAACGCCCGAAAGCAAAGCACCACACGGCGGCGGAGTTAAAGGGTTTAATCTCCGCGGCCTTTGTTCCGGCGTCCCGCTGATTTTCGCGTTTTTATGCTTTTTGCGGCCACGCGCTGCGCCACTTTGACCGCCATGTCCGACGCCTCCGCAGCCGCGCCCGCGCCCAAGCTCACCCCGATGCTCCAGCAGTATTTCGAGGTGCGCCGCGGCCTGCCGAAGGACACCCTCCTGCTCTTCCGCCTCGGCGATTTCTACGAGCTCTTCTTTGACGACGCCATCGACGCCTCCCGCCTCCTCGGCATCACCCTCACCAAGCGCGGCGACCACCCCATGGCCGGCCTGCCCTTCCACGCCGCCGACGCCTACGTCAACAAGCTCCTCGCCGCCGGTCGCAAGGTCGCCATCTGCGACCAGGCCGAGCCCGCCGTGGCCGGCAAACTCGTCAAACGCGCCCTCACCCGCATCCTCTCCCCCGGCACCACCCTCGACGCCAAACAACTCGACGCCTCGCGCAACCACTTCCTCGCCGCCCTTCACACCGACCGCGCCGGCCTCCACGCAGCCTGGCTCGATCTCTCGACCGGCGACTTCCGCCTCGCCTCCGAAAAAGACCCAGGCGACCTCCTCCCCGTCCTCACCGCCCTCGATCCACGCGAGATCGTCCTCCCCGAGGGCCTGCTGGAGAAATGGCGCTCCGCCCCGCACGATCAGACCGCGCTGCACAATCTAGCCGCCTTCGCCGCCGGCCGCGCGCTCACCGAGCTGCCGTCCTTCCAATTCGAGCCCGCCACCGGCCTGCGCGCCGTGCTCTCCACCCTCGGCGTGCTCAACCTCGAGGGCTTCGGCGTCCCGCAGGACCATGCCGCGCTCGGCCCCGCCGGGGCGCTCGTGCTCTACGTGACGGAAAACCTCTGCGCCAAGCCGGAGAACCTCCACCGGCTCCAACTCCACCGCAGCTCCGAATCGCTCCTCCTCGACCCCGCCACCCTGCGCAACCTCGAGATTTTCGCCTCCACCCGCGGCGATCGCGCCGGCTCGCTCCTCGCCGCCATCAACCGCACCCACACCGCGCCCGGCGCCCGCCTGCTCGAATCCTGGCTGGCCGCCCCGCCGCAGGACCTCGTCGAGATTCGCCGCCGCTCCACCGCCGTCGGCGCTCTCCTCGCAGCCCCCGGCCCGCTCGCCGATCTGCGCGCCGCGCTTGGCAACGTCCGCGACATCCCGCGCATCCTCGGCCGCCTCCAAAACCGCCTCCGCAATCCCCGCGAGCTCAGCGGCATCCGCGACACCCTCGCGCAGATTCCCCTGCTCCACGCCGCCATCGCCGCCTTTGGCCGCGAATCTCAAATCTCAAATTTCAAATCTCAGATCCAGGAGCTGCCGGCTCTGCGAGAGCTCCTGGCCCGCGCCCTCAACGACGAGCTCCCCGCCGACCTCGCCGACGGCGGCTACATCCGCCCCGGCCATGACGCCGAACTGGATCGCCTGCACTCGCTCAAGACCGACAACCGCGCCTGGCTCTCCCAACTCGAGGCCACCGAGCAGGCCCGCACCGGCATCCGCAGCCTGAAGGTCAAATACACGAACAATTTCGGCTACTACATCGAGGTCACCAAGGCCAACCTCCACCTCGTCCCCGCCGACTATATCCGCCGCCAGACCACCGTGAACGGCGAGCGCTACGTCACCGACGCCCTCCGCCAAAAGGAGAAGGAAATCCTCTCCGCCGATGACCTCGCCCTCGCCCGCGAGCAGGAGCTCTTCGCCGCCCTCGCCGCCGCCGTGCTCGACGAATCCATCGCTCTCGCCAAGACCGCCCAGACCCTCGCCGAGCTCGACGTCCTCGCCGGCTGGGCCGAGCTCGCCCGCGAGTGGGACTACTGCCAGCCCGAGTTCGTAGACGAACCCGTGCTCGAGATCACCGCCGGGCGCCACCCCGTCGTCGAGCAGATGCTCCGCGATCCCTCGCGCCCCGCCGGCTCGCAGGCCTTCGTGCCCAACGACACGCGCCTCTCCTCCCACGCAGAGCAACTCGCCCTCCTCACCGGCCCCAACATGGCGGGTAAATCGACCTATATCCGGCAGATCGCGCTCATCGCCCTCATGGCCCACGTGGGCTCCTGGGTGCCGGCGAGCGCCTGCCGCCTCGGCCTCGTCGACCGCATCTTCTCCCGCGTCGGCGCGAGCGACGACCTCGCCCGCGGCAACTCGACCTTCATGGTCGAGATGAACGAGACCGCCAATATCCTCAATCACGCCACCCCGCGCTCGCTTATCATCCTCGACGAGATCGGACGCGGCACCTCGACCTACGACGGTCTCTCCATCGCCTGGGCCGTGGTCGAGCACCTCCACGCCGACCCCGCGCAAGGCCCGCGCACCCTCTTCGCCACGCATTATCAGGAGCTCACCCAGCTCGAAAAACACCTCCCCCGCCTGCGCAACTACAGCGTGGCGGTTAAAGAGTGGAACGACGACATCGTCTTCCTGCGCCGCCTCGTCCCCGGAGCCGCCGAGCGCAGCTTCGGCATTCAAGTCGCCCGCCTCGCCGGCCTGCCGCCAAGCGTCATCGACCGCGCCCGCGCCATCCTCGCTAAGCTCGAGGGCGACGAGACCGCCGTCGAGCTGCCCGCCGCGCCCGTGGCGAGGCCAAAGAAGAAACTCACCGTCACGCCCGCCGACACCGCGCAACTGGAACTGCTCTGATCCACATCTTACGGCGCCAAGATCGCTCGCACAGGGATTTGCCTTCCGCCCTGCGTTGAACTTTGTCCCAGCGTGGTCCGCTCCGCTTCCCGTCCTCTCACAAGCTCCTCAAACCGCCCTGCGCCCGAGTGCATCCGTCTGCGCGGCGTGCGCCAAAATAACCTAAAGGGCTTCGACCTGGATCTGCCTCTGGGACGTTACATCGTCGTCACCGGCCCCAGCGGTGCGGGCAAAAGTTCGCTCGTCTTCGATACCCTACACGCCGAGGGCCAGCGTCGCTACGTGGAGACTTTCTCGGCCTACACGCGGCAGTTCCTCGACCTCCTCGACAAGCCCAAGGTGGACGCCATCGAGAACATCCGCCCATCCATAGCCATCGAGCAGACCAACACGGTCAAAACCTCGCGCTCGACCGTCGGCACCATGACCGAGCTGACAGACTATTTTAAAGTCTGGTTCAGCCACGTAGCCACCTGCTTCGACCCTGCCACAGGAAAACCCGTCGAGGACGACACCCCCGCCACCATTTGGCAAAAAGCCTCCGCTTCCCACCCTGACCAAACATTGGTCGTGGCGTTCAAGGTGAAACGCCCCGCCAACCTCGAATGGACCGAGATTCTCGCCAGCCTAAAAGGCCAGTCCTACGTCCGTGTTTTGCTCCCTGCTCCAGCCTCTTCGCTCCCCGCTCTCACCGCCCACCGCGTCGAAGACCTTATCGCAGATTCCGCCCCGCTCTCCGCCGCCGACCACCTCTTCGTCGCCCAGGACCGCATCACGCTCAACCCCGACTCCCGCACCCGCTTCCTCGAAGCCGCCGAGCAGGCGCTCCACTTCGGCCAAGGCGAACTCCACCTCTTCGCCCCTGGGAACGCCGAGCCCCAGCTCGGCGCCTTTTTGCCCGCCGGCCACTTTTCCCGCGGCCTCCACTCGCCCGAGAGCGGACACAGCTTCCGCCCCGCATCCCCCGGCCTATTCTCCTTCAACTCCCCCCTCGGTGCCTGCCCGCGCTGCCGCGGCTTCGGACGTATCATAGAAATTGATACAAATCTCGCCATACCCGACCGTTCCCTCTCCATCGCCGACGGCGCGGTCAAGGCCTTCCAGGGCGAGACCTACGGCGAATCGCAAAAAGACCTGCTGCGCTTCGCCAAAAAAGCCGGCATTCCCGCAAACGTTCCCTTCGCCGGGCTCTCCTCCGCCCACCAGCGCCTCGTTCTCGAGGGCGAACCCGACTACGGTCAGCCCGGACGCGAATGGCCGCACTGCTGGTATGGCCTGAAGGGCTTTTTTTCCTGGCTCGAAAAAAGCACCTACAAAACCCACGTCCGCGTCTTCCTTTCCCGCTACCGCGCTTACAACGAGTGCCCCGAATGCCGCGGCACGCGCCTCCAACCCGAATCCCTCTGCTGGAAATGGCGCGGAAGAACTCTGCCCGAGCTCTACCAACTCCCGGTGGCCGAACTGCTCGCG
>JBDLWD010000245.1:0-2953 GCA_039804465.1 Verrucomicrobiota bacterium
GGGGGTTAAGATTTAAGAGCGCCCGCTCAGGGCTTGGCGGCGGCAAGCCGTTCCAGGGTGTCGGCTATGACCTCCAAGGTGGCGCCATACCAGATCACCTGACCGCCGAATTGCTTTTCCCAAAACGTGCGCACGGCGGGGCTGAGGTAGTAGGCGGAGGCGACCAGCGTGAACTCCTCGTCGCGGTCAAAGGGCAGGGTCCACGTGGCCCAGCACACGGAGTGGTCCAGCTTGGCGCGCACCTCTTCGGCGCCGTCGTATGCGTCCAAATCGATCAGGCCGAGGCCGTGTTCCTCCACGCAGTGCTGCAGGACGTCGTCCTCGCTGATCACCTTGAGGTCGTAGGCCAGCACGCCGAGCAGCGTGCATTGGCGAGGGGATCCGGCGGCGATGAGGTCCAGCAGTTTCTCGTTTGCGCTCTCCAGTTGCTCGATGGTGACCAAGTTGGCCTCGACCAGGCTGGCGCCGAGCAGGCGGTTGGCGCGCATCAGCAGCGAGCGAATCTCGGCGGGCGAAGGGGCGGGAGCGGCGGGGACCGGGGCGGACATGCGGAGAACGGCTGGGCTGGACGCGGATCAGGCCAGGACTCGCGGCCGGGACATCACGCGCGGCTTTCCGCCGTGCTTGATCACGCGGGCGCGGATCGCCTGCTTTAGATCTTCGAGGCCTTCGCCGGTGAGGCAGGATATCTTGAGGACCTCGACCTTGTTCTTCTTCTTGAAGGCGGTGAGGTGCTTCTTGGCCTCCGGCAGATCGACTTTGTTGGCCACGACGAGGCGCGGTTTTTTAAGCAGCTTCGGGTCGTAGGCTTTTAACTCGGCGAGCAGCGTGGCGTAGTCCTCGCGCGGGTCGCGGTCGTCGGAGCCCGCCATGTCGATGAGGAACATGAGCAGTTTGCAGCGCTCGATGTGGCGCAGGAAACGATGGCCGAGGCCGCGGTTTTCACTCGCGCCGGCAATGAGGCCGGGCACGTCGGCGAGCAGCAGGCGGTCGTAGGTCTCGGGAAACTCGATCACGCCGATCTGCGGGTGGAGCGTGGTGAATGGGTATGCGGCCGCCTTGGGGCGGGCCTTGGTGATGGCGCGGGTGAGCGAGGATTTACCCGCGTTGGGGAAGCCCACCAGGCCGACGTCGGCGATGGATTTCAGCACGAGGCGAAAGTTGCCCGTCTCCCCGGGCTTGCCCGGGAGGGCGGTGCGGGGCGCGCGATTGATGGACGACTTGAAATGCGGGTTGCCCCAGCCTCCGTTGCCGCCGGCGCAGAGCACGATCTGCTGCCCGTCCTCGGTGATCTCGGCCACCACCGCCCCGGTCTCGTCGTTGATGACGATGGTGCCGAGCGGCATCTTCAGAACGGCGGATTTGCCCTCGCGACCATGGCAGTCCTTGCCCTGGCCGTGCTCGCCTCGCTCGGCGTTCCAGTGCGGCTTGTATTTGTAGTCGATGAGATTGTTGGTGTCGTCGTCGCCGAGCAGGACGACATCGCCGCCCTTGCCGCCGTCGCCGCCGTTGGGGCCGCCCCAGGGCTCGTATTTCTCCCGTCGGAAGGACACGCAGCCACGCCCGCCGTCGCCGGCCTTCACCTTGATCACGCACTCGTCGATAAACATCAGCGCCGATGCTGCACAATCTCCGCCGCTTGCCAAGGGGCGCGACGCGGCGAAATCTGGAAGCAGAAACGCGTAGCCATGAAATCGGCCGCCCTCCACGCGGGCGACTGCGGCGTTGCCGTCGCGACAAAGAAGACTTGGGCTCGCTGAATGGCAAAAATACCCCGTGCTTTGGATCTTGCAAAGCTAAGACGCGCGGCGCGATCCGCCGCAGCACGCGCCTACGCCCCCTATAGCGGTTTTCATGTGGGCGCGGCCATCTGGACCGACATCGGCCTTTTCACCGGGGCCAACGTGGAAAACGCCTCCTACGGCCTGACGAACTGCGCCGAGCGCAGCGCCATCTTTGCCGCGGTCAACGCCGGGGCTCGCCGTCTAGAATGCGTGGTGGTCTACACGCCCACCCCGGGCGCGGCCGCCCCTTGCGGAGCGTGCCGCCAAGTCATCCATGAATTCGGCCCCGAAGCGCGGGTGCTCTCCTGCTGCGATGGTGCGGAGCAAATCGACACCGTGATCGGCGCGCTCCTCCCGGGCGCGTTCGGCCCGGCGGACCTAGGGATAGAGACCGCCGTTCACGGCGCCGCGGCGGGCGGCGCGGCGAGGGCCGGCAAACCGGCGGCCAAGCGGGCGAAAAAGGCGTCGTAAGGCGCGCGATCTCGGACCAAGGCCGTGGTCACCATCGCGCCGCGCTCGTCGGCCGCGCCTGCCTCGATCGTCTCGCGCAGGGTAACAGAGACCTGGGTGATGCCGGGCGCGATCTGCGTGACCCCGATCTCCAGCGTCTCCTGGCGGCCACCCTCAAAGCCCGCCGCCGGTCGGCGGGCGCCGTAAACCCGGCCTCGCGCACCGTCCACGTGGCTGACCGCGTAGCCCAGGGCGTTGGCGGAGGAAACGCAGGAGTCGACAACAGCCCCTCGCTCCGCCTCGACCACGCGCGTGGCGAAATCGGGCGCGGTCCACCGGGACGAAAGGACGGCGGACAAACCGGAAGGTTTGGCGGACGTCGCGGGCTCGCCTGAACGCGAGGCGCAACCGGCGGCGAGCAGAGCGACAAACGCGGACGAGCCCGCGGCCAATCGAAAATATCGACGCGCGATCATGAGGCGGCGAGACCGGCGGCAGGCTGCTGCTGCGAGATGCAATGCAGGGTGCCGAGGCCCCAGATGAGGTGGTAGCAATCGACGCCGACGACTTCGCGCCCGGGGAAACAGCCGCGGATGACCTCAAGCGCGCGGGCGTCCGGCCCTGGCTGGCGGAAGGTCGGGACGAGAACGGCCCCGTTTATGATCAGGAAATTGGCGTAGCTGGCGGGCACGCGCTGACGATTGAAGCCGAAGGGGCGC
>JBDLWD010000246.1:0-4777 GCA_039804465.1 Verrucomicrobiota bacterium
GGCCCGCACAACCTTGTCCGCCGCGATGATGGCGGCGTGGAGGGCGTGGCGGTTGCTGGAGCCGTGGGCCTTCAGAACGTTGCCGCGCAATCCCAGCAAAGGCGCGCCGCCGTAGCGATCCGGGTTCATCTTCGCCTTGAGCGCCTTGAAGGCGCCGCGCGATAAGACCGCGCCGGCGAGGCGGAGCGGGTTGGCTTTGAGTTCGGACTCGAGCGTTCCTTTGAAAAATTTGGCGAGGGATTCCCAGCTCTTCAGCAGCAGATTGCCGACAAATCCGTCGCACACGGCGACCTCGCAGTGGTCGGTGAAAACCTGGAAGCCCTCCGTGGGCCCAGCGTAGTTAAGAAGTCCGGCGGAACCGGCGCGCTTAAGGATCTCGTGCGTGCCGGTGGAGAGGGCGTTGCCCTTGCCTTCCTCGGTGCCGATGGTGAGCAGGCCGACGCGCGGGCGCTCGATGCCGAACATCACGCGGGCATAGTGGCTGCCCACGAGGGCGTTGTGCACCAGATGGCGGGGCTCGGCATCGGGGTTTGCCCCCGCGTCGATCAGGATGAAATAGCCTCCGGCGCGGGGGATGACGGCGGCGAGCGCGGGGCGGTCGATACCCTCGATCGTGCGCAGTTTCAAAGTGCCTCCGGCCATGAGCGCGCCGGTATTGCCGCAACTAACCACCGCGGAGGCGTCGCCGGATTTGATCAACTCGATGGAGCGCGCCATCGAGGAGTCTTTTTTGCTGCGGATGGCCTTGAGCGGCTTGTCCTCCATGGTGATAACCTCGGAGGCGGCGTGAATGCGTATGCGCGGATGCAAAAAGAGCCCGTGCTGGTTTAGCAAGGGCTCGAGGATGGCCGGTTGACCCACCAGGGTCAGATCGTTGGCCAGACGTGAGTCAGCGAGCGCGAGTTTAGCGGCGGCCACGACCTCGGCTGGACCGAGATCGCCCCCCATGGCATCAATGGCGATGCGTCCCGCAGAGCCGGTGGGCGTGCCCATCGGGAAATCAAAAAAGCGCGCGCAAACTCAGGGTCAAAGGGGAACTCAGACGGAGACGTCGAGCACCTGACGGCCGCGATACATGCCGTTCTTGGGATTCACGCGATGGGGGCGGAAGGCGGAGCCATCGACGGGATCCTTTGCGAACTCGGGGGCCTGGAAGGCGTTGGCGGCGCGGCGGTTGGCGCTGCGGCGTTTGGACTGCTTGCGTTTCGGATTGGCCATGGTGAAGGGAGGTTTGAGGGTGGGTGCGAGGCGCGGGCCACGCGGTTTTCAGTTGGGAAAAGTTGATTGGAATGAGTGCCGCGAGCGGTTGGGTCAAGCGCGATGTCGGTTTGCGATCAACGACGGTTTACCCGGCAAAGAAAACCAGCAGCGCGACCCCGAGGAGAACCCGGTAGATGGCAAAGGGCGCCAGTCCGTGCCGGGTCAGGAAGCCGACGAAAAAGCGCACGGCCAGCGCCGCGCTTGCAAAGGCCACCACCAGGCCGACGAGAACATTGACCCATCCGAAGGCCGCGATGACCGCGGGGCCGCCGTCGAGCGCGTCCTTGGCCGCCGCGGCTCCCAGCAAGGGCAGTCCGAGCAAAAAGCTGAATTCGGCCGCGCGCACCGGACGCAAGCCGACGAAATAGCCGCCCACCATGGCGGTCATGGAGCGGCTCATCCCGGGCCAAAGCGCCAGGCATTGCACGAAGCCGATGGTCAAGGCGCGCAGGGGCGTGAGATCGGCCGCGTTCAGTTCGGTCGCGTAGGCGCCGACCGGGGCGGCGGCGTCGCGGCGTCGCCGCCAGCGTTCGGCGAACCACATGAGCGCGGCGCCGACCAAGAGCGCCCACGCCACGGTCTGGACGGAAAAGAGACGGGATTTGATAAAATCCTTAAAAAGGAGGGCCGTCACGATGGGCGGCACGCAGGCCAGCACCAGGTTGCGCAGAAGGCGAAGACCAGCCGGATCGCGTCCTACCAGTCCCGCAAGAATGCGGGATATCTGACTCCAGTAAAGCAAGGCGACCGCGGCGATCGCGCCTACTTGGATGACGACCGCGTAGGTGTCGGCTGCATCCTTGAACGTGACCGGGCGTCCGTCGTCCTCCACGCCAACCGGGGCGGGCGAGTCCAGCCCAAGCGCGTGGTTGGCGATGATGAGGTGGCCGGTGGACGAGACGGGCAAAAACTCGGTGATACCCTCGACCAGTCCCAAGGTGATCGCGTCCAGCAGGGTGGGCTCGGGCTTCGCGGCTTCCGTCCCGGCGGAGGCGGGCGAGGCGGCGAACGCAGGGCCGGCGAGAAAGGCGGCAAAAAGGGTGGCGAGAAGCGGCAAACGGAGTCGGCGCATGGCGCGATGGGTTCACGGCCGGGGGGCGCTTGTCGAGTTTATGCTTTTCCTTCGGGGCGCGCCTGGGGCAATTCTCCGGTCTCTCATTCGCCCATGGCCGCGCTTTCCGAACTCACCCTCCGCCTCGAACAAGGACTGGAGCTCGACTCCGCCGCCATCGCGTCCGCCGCCGCGGCGCTGGCCGAGCCCTCCGACGAGGCGGGCGACGAAACGAAGGTGGCTTTCCTGCGCGCCTTGGCCTCCAAGGGCGAGACTCCCGCGGAGATCGCGGGCTTCGCCGAGGCGTTTCGGGCCCGCGCGCTCGATCCGGGGGTAGGGGACTTTGCCGCGCGCGCCATCGACGTAGTCGGCACCGGCGGCGACCACACGGGCGCATTTAACATCTCCAGTCTCGTCGTGCTGACGCTGGCCTGCGCCGGCGTGCCGGTGATGAAGCACGGCAACCGCGGCATCACCTCGAAGTGCGGCAGCGCCGATTTGCTGGCCGGGCTGGGCTTCAAGCTCGACGCGCCGCCGGAAAAGCTGCGCGCCGCGCTGGGCGAGCTGGGCTACGTGTTCTTTTTCGCCCCGGCCTTTCATCCCGCGTTCAAGCACATCGCGTCCGCGCGCAAACGCCTCGCGGCCGAGGGGCGGCGCTCGATCTTCAACGTGCTCGGCCCGCTCATCAACCCGGGCCGGCCCGCGCACGTGCTGATGGGCGTGTTCTCCGAGGAGTGGACGCCCCGTCTGGCCGACACCCTGCATCGCCTGGGCGCGGCGGGCGGGCTGGCCGCCCACGGCCGCATCGACGCCGCGCGCGGGGTGGACGAGCTCACGAGCGCCACGGACACGCGGGTGCGCGGCTTCGGGCGTAACCGGGATTTGGATACGGTGTGGCGCCCCGAGGACCTGGGCGTGCGACGTGCCGATTTTTCCGAACTCGCCGGTTCCGACCTCGAGGGCAACCTCGCCATCGTCGACGCCCTGCTGGCGGGCCGGGGTCCGGCGGGCCTGGCGGACACCGTCGCGCTCAACGCCGCGGTCGCCCTGTGGATCTGCGGCCGCGCGGCGACGCCCTCGGAGGCGGTGCCGCATGCGCGCGAGCTTTTGCTGGGCGGCGCGGTCCGCGCCAAGATCCGCGCCACGCGCGAGTTTTTCGCCTGAGCCAATTACCTTCATGAATCGAAACTATTTCGGCACCGACGGCGTGCGCGGCCCCTACGGCGGCCCGGTCATCAACGAGGATTTTGCCGCCCGCCTCGGTTGCGCGGCCGCCCGCTGGGCGCGCCAGCGCGGTGCGGCGGATGGCGCCGAGGTTTTTATCGGGCGCGATACCCGCGCGTCGGGCGTCTCGCTTGTCGCAGCGGTATCGGCCGGGCTGCGCGCGGGCGGGCTCGCTCCGGTTTCTCTGGGTGTGGCCCCGACCCCCGCGGTGGCGCGGGCCACGCGCGCCGGCGAATCGCCCCTCGGCGTGGTGATCACGGCTTCGCACAATCCGGCATCGGATAACGGCATCAAATTTTTCGCCGCAGGCGGCCTGAAGCTGGCCGATGAGGATGAGGCCGCGATCGAGGCGCTTTTGCCCGGTCCTGACGCAGCCCCGGAGTGGCGTTCCGCTTCGCCTGCGCCCGAGCGCGACGGTGTGGCGGCCTATGCGGCCGATCTTGCGGCGATGCTGCCGGCGGGGTCTCTCGCCGGCTGGCGCATCGTGGTGGACGCGGCCAACGGCGCGACCGCGCGCACCACGCCAGAGGTTTTACGCCGTCTGGGCGCCGAAGTCCACGCGCTCGGCGCTACGCCCGACGGCTCGAACATCAATGCCGGCGTCGGCAGTGAGCACCCAGAGTCGCTGGCGCGGGAAGTGGTGGCCCGCGGCGCGAGGCTTGGCGTCGCACATGACGGCGACGGAGATCGTTGCATCCTTTGCGACGAGACCGGTGCGGTGCTGGATGGCGACGAGATCCTGGCCATCCTGGCGCTCGACGCTTTGCGGCGCGGCGCGCTGGCGGCGAACACGCTGGTGGTGACGGTGCAGAGTAATCTTGGTTTGGACGCCGTCGTCCAAGCCGCCGGCGGCCGGGTGGAGCGCACCGACGTGGGCGACCGGCACGTGCTGGCCCGCCTGCTTGCGGTCGGCGCAACCCTGGGCGGCGAACCCAGCGGACACATTATCGATCTCGGCGCATCTCCGACGGGAGATGGTCTGGCGGCCGCGCTCGGGGTGCTGGGCGTGATGCGGGCCGGCGGCCGTCCGCTTTCCGAGCTTCGCAAAGTCCTGAAAAAATTCCCCCAAGGAACACGCAACCTCAAGGTCCGGGAAAAGAAGCCTCTCGAGGAATGTCGCGCCCTGACCGAGGCATTGGCCGAGCTCACGCGAGAACTCGGTTCAAGGGGGCGTGTCATGGCGCGCTTTTCCGGCACGGAGGCGAAATTACGGCTTTTGGCGGAGGCCGACCAGACGGCTAC